>DROB01000178.1 GCA_011321985.1 Gammaproteobacteria bacterium
TATATGTTTCTGCTGGAATTAGGTAAGCGGTAGGGACATTATGGTTAAGAATAGCAATAGGTGAGCCTTCTGCTTCATTTAATAGAGCCGTAGGATTTTTCTTTAGTTCTGAGATACTTGCAGAACAACTTGAAAGCACTTGTTTCATTGTGTGAGCCTGTTTTTAATTAAAACCGAAATATAGGTCTAAATATAGCTCTTTTTATAGATATTTGCAAGTGTGCTTATTTGTGTGTTTTTAAGGCCTAGCAGTTTAATTAACGGGACCCCACGTCCCATTATACATTTACATAGATACTTGGGTCGTTACCAAAATATACCAATGTAATCAATAATATACCATCCAGTTGATTAAACCCTCATCCTGAACAATCGTGATACTGGCATAATTTTTGTTTTGGAGTGCGGCTATGAAATATTAAATCAAATCAGCCTCAGAAAGCACACCTGTCTGAGAATACCGGAATCGCTTACCGACCCTGCAAGTTATGATGCAATGGCATTATTTTACTAAATGTATATCGTTTTACATCCTCAACAAAAAATAAAATACAACAGGCATATACACGATGGTCAGCATATTACCTACCATCACCATCGAAGCCACTTTTTCCGGTTCCTGTTTATAACGTTCTGCCAGCGGTGCATTCAATACGGCTGGCGGAAGAACTGCGAACAGGATGACCAGCGGTTTTAATGTCTCCGGCATCGGTATCATCCAGATTGCTAATAAACCAAAAGGTAAACCACTCAATGGTCTCAGCACCGCCCCCCATATGCCATCACGCCAGTGGTGCCAGTCTGCCTCGGCAAGTTTGATTCCCAACGTCACCAGGGTTAATGGAATTGCCACTTCACTCAATAATTTTACGCCGGGTAAAACGATAGCGGGCATATGTAGGTCGAAACCGTATAAGATCAAGCCGATACTCATGGCAACAATAATCGGATTGCTCAGCAGGTGTTTGACTGAAAGACGCTGTCCGTAAATAACAAAACCAAAGGTAAACATGCTGGTCGCCTGTACCAGAAACAGCACGACGGCATACGGCAGTATGGATTCACCGAAAGCAAAAACGGCAAGCGGGAACCCGAGATTGGCAGAATTGTTAAACATCATGGGGGGCGCAAGTGTTTTAAACTCGATGCCCAGTAATCGGCTTGCAGGTATTGCCAGTAATCCCGAACCGAACACGACCAGCACACCAGCCATTAACATTTCCTGCCCACCGGCAACACCGCCGAGTTTCTCTGAGAGAACATAGACCAGTAACACAGGCACGAAAAGATCCAGATTGATACGGTTCACTTCACCGATGACTGTCGTCACCCAGCGTCCGTAGATATAGCCACACAGTGCGATAAAAAAAACAGGGATGACAACAGTCAAAATTTCGTACATGGCGCGGTTTCCTGTTATTTCGACGAGGCAACCGTAGGTGAATTATTTATCAGCAGGTTCCTTATCCGGTTACCCAGAGCATATCAAGCATCTTCGGGCAACACTAGCAACGCACGAAAATCATTGACGTTCGTCAGTGTTGGACCGGTGATGAGCAGGTCACCCAGTGCTTCAAAATAAGAATAACCATCATTATTTTCCAGCGACGCTTCCGTATCTAGTCCTTTGTCCATACCACGCTGCCAGCTATCCGGTGATAACACCGCCCCCGCATTATCTTCGGAGCCATCGATACCGTCCGTATCTGCTGCCAGTGCGAAAATACCTTTCTGTCCACGCAGACAGTTCGCCATGCTTAACAGGAACTCAGCGTTACGTCCGCCTCGACCACTACCTTTCACCGTAACCGTGGTCTCACCACCAGACAGAATAACGCAGGGTGCAGACAGGGGTTCGCCATGTTTCTGTATCGAACGCGCAATCGCCGCATGCACTTTCGCCACTTCCCGCGACTCGCCTTCGATATCATCACCCAGCACCAGCACGGGCAGGCCGGTCTGCATCACCTTTGCTTTTGCTGCCTGCAATGCCTGATAAGGTGTTGCTATCATGTGAAAACGGGTATTTTTTAACGCTGAATCTCCGTGTTTCAGGGTTTCGGCGGCATCACTACGCAACCAGTCCGAGACCGCTGCAGAGACATCGATAGCATATTTTTCCAGTATCGAAATTGCCTCGGCCGCACTTGTCGGGTCAGCAACGGTAGGGCCGGAGGCAATGACGGTTGCTTCATCCCTGGGCACATCCGAAATAGCATAGGTGATGATCTGCGCCGGTGAGCAGGCCGCAGCGAGACGGCCGCCTTTGATCGCCGACAGATGTTTGCGCACGCAGTTCATCTCACCGATACTGGCGCCCGACTTTAACAGGGCTTTATTGATCTGTTGTTTATCGGCGAGGGTCAGCCCCGGCGCAGGCAGGGAAAGCAATGAAGAGCCGCCACCTGAAATCAGACAGATCACCAGATCATCAGCACCGAGCCCGTCCACCATCGCCAGCATGCGTCGGGCAACAACTTCTCCCATATCATCGGGCACCGGGTGAGATGCTTCGACCACCTCTATACGTTCACAGGATAAACTATGCCCATATCGAGTTACCACCAGGCCGCTCAGGGGACCCTGCCAGTTTCTCTCCAGGCTGACTGCCATCGAAGCCGCGGCTTTACCCGCACCGATGACGATCGCACGCCGGTCTGTATCTGCCGGCAGATAATCCGCCAGCACCTGCCGGGGATCGGCAGCACCAACCGCTGACTCAAAGAGTTCGATCAGAAACGCTAGCGGATCGTCTATTGCCTTTGTCTGCGCCATAATAAACTTCGCTGAAAAAAGAGTGGCACAGCATACCGCATCAGCCGGCGACCTTGTGGTTCGCCATGGTCTCCAGTGCCTCGACCATCGCCGAGTGATCTTTATCACTGCCGCCATTGGCTGAACAGCAATTGAACAGCTCCTGCGCGGTTGCCGTGTTCGGCAGAGACATCTGTAATTCACGTGCGCCGGTCAGCGCCAGGTTGAGGTCTTTCTGGTGCAGACGGATACGGAAACCCGGATCGAAAGTACGCTCGATCATACGCAGACCATGCACCTCGAGTATCTTCGATGCGGCAAATCCGCCCATCAAGGCTTCTCTTACTTTGGCCGGATCGGCCCCCGCTTTGGAAGCGAATAAAAGGGCTTCGCTGACCGCTTCGATATTTAATGCCACGATGATCTGATTCGCTACCTTGCAGGTCTGGCCGTCTCCGTTACTACCGACCAGATTGATATTCTTACCCATGGCTTCGAACAATGGCAGTGCTCGCTGAAAAGCATCTTCATTGCCTCCGATCATGATCGTAAGGGCTGCGGCTTTAGCTCCCACTTCCCCACCGGAGACGGGTGCATCCAGATACTCGCATTCCAGCAGATTAATCCGGGCGGCAAAATCTTTGGTTGCCATCGGTGAAATGGAACTCATATCGATCACCATCTTGCCAGCCGATAGACCCTTCGCAACACCATTATCAGCAAACAGTACCTCTTCGACGTGCGGTGTATCCGGCACCATGATGATGACGATATCAACAGCTTCGGCGACAGCTGCCGGTGTTGCCAGCGCGGTGCCATTTTCTTCCAGAAGGTGTGCCGGTGCCGGGCTGTGGTGTTCTGAAAAATAGAGAGCGTGTCCTGCCTTCTGCAGGTTCTGCGCCATCGGTGCCCCCATGATACCGGTGCCGATAAATCCAATATTTGCCATCTTTAACTCCCCTTGAAAGTACTGGTCTATGCCTGAAAAAATAGTTTATGTCTGTATGCCGTGCTGCTTCATCCAGCCCAGCCCGTCTTCGGTATGGGCAGCTGGAATATATTCAGCCCCTATCCAGCCTCCATAACCGATGCTGTCGATAAACTCGAACAGAAAATGGTAATTGATCTCGCCACTACCCGGTTCGTGCCGACCCGGATTATCTGCCAGTTGCAGGTGGGCGATGCGGTTCAGATATTTTTCGATGGTCGCTGCCAGCTCTCCTTCCATACGCTGCATATGGTAGATGTCGTACTGGAAATAAACATTGTCACTGTCGACCTCATCGAGCAGACTGATCGCCTGTTTTGTATTGTTTAGAAAAAAGCCGGGGATATCATAAGTATTGATGGCTTCTGCCAATAATTTGATGTTTGCCGCTTGCAGTTTTTCAGCAGCAAACCGCAGGTTCTCAACAAACGTTTCATGTGCCTGCTGCTGACTGACACCATCGGGCACGATACCGGCCAGCGCATTACACTGTTTGCAGTTCAACGCCCCGGCATATTCGATCGCTTTATCGACACCTTCACGAAACTCACTGACACGGCCCGGATGACAACTTATACCACGTTCACCCGCCCCCCAGTCGCCTGCCGGTAGATTAAACAGTACCTGTTCAAGTTCGAACTGATCGAGTCGTTCACGTATATCGGAAGCAGAGAAATCATACGGGAACAGATATTCGACGCCTTTAAAACCCGCTATCGAAACCCGTTCAAACTTATCGAGAAAGTCGTATTCATTAAATAACATCGACAGGTTAGCGCAAATTTTTGGCATGAAGAGTTCCTCGGTTACTAATTGTATTGAAATAAAGGATATGCATTGTTCAGGACCGTCAGCCGCAGGGACGCGGATGTCGAGCCTGCATGGACGTACTTGTAGCATGTCTTGAACAATGCGTATCCTTTATTTTCGTTTCAGTAATAAGTCTGCTTATTAATCCAGATTCGCCACGATAGCCGTAGGTGCGTCTCTACCATGCTCTGCCAGTTCTTCGAATTCGGTAATATCGGTTATCTCTGTTCCCATAGAAATATTGGTCACACGCTCGAGTATTATCTCTACGACGACCGGCACCCGGTGCTCTTCTGCCAGCGATTGTGCGCGGGCAAATGCGTCTGCAATTTCATCGGGTTTATGCACCCTTATCGCCTTACAGCCCAGACCTTCGACCACACTGACATGATCGACACCATACCCCTCTACCTCTGTTGCATTGATATTATCGAATGCCAGCTGAACACAATAGTCCATATCAAAACCACGTTGCGCCTGGCGGATTAAGCCGAGGTAGGCGTTATTCACCAGCACATGGATGTAAGGCAGGTTGAACTGCGCCCCGACCGCCAGTTCTTCGATCATAAATTCAAAATCATAGTCACCGGACAAGGCCACCACTTTTCGCTTCGGGTCCGCCGCACACACCCCCAGTGCTGCAGGAATGGTCCAGCCCAGTGGACCCGCCTGACCGCAGTTGATCCAGTGGCGTGGTTTATATACATGCAGAAATTGCGCACCCGCGATCTGAGACAATCCGATGGTGCTGACATAACAGGTATCCCTGCCGAATGCCTTGTTCATCTCTTCATAGACGCGTTGCGGTTTCACCGGCACATTATCGAAGTTGGTCTTGCGCAGCATGGTGCTCTTGCGCTGCTGACAGTCGGCCACCCAGCCGCTGCGGTCATTCAGTTTGCCTGCGGCTTTCCATTCACTGGCGACTTCGTTTAATAATCTGAGCGCGGCTCCCGCATCCGAAGCGATGCCGTAATCCGGTTCAAATACCCTGCCTATCTGTGTTGGTTCGATATCGATATGCACAAATTTACGGCCTTCGGTATACACTTCTACCGAACCGGTATGACGGTTCGCCCATCGATTACCGATACCGATGACAAAGTCGGAGGCCAGCATAGTGGCATTGCCGTATCGGTGCGAGGTCTGCAAACCCACCATGCCCGCCATCAGCGGGTGATCATCCGGAATGCATCCCCAACCCATCAAGGTCGGTATCACCGGAACACCCGTGGTTTCAGCAAATTGCACCAGTGCATCGGCCGCGTCGGCATTGAAGATACCACCGCCAGCTACGATCAATGGACGCGCCGAGTCATTCATCATGGTTAAGGCTTTTTCTATCTGGGCACGCGTGGCTGCCGATTTATACGGCAGCATCGGTTCATAGGTATCGATGTCGAATTCGATCTCTGCCATCTGCACATCAAAAGGCAGATCGATCAGTACCGGGCCGGGCCGGGAGGAACGCATGATATGAAAAGCTTTCTGAAAAACGCGAGGGACCAATGCCGGTTCCCGCACGGTGACTGCCCACTTGGTGACCGTCTGTGCGATGGTCTCGATATCGACCGCCTGGAAATCTTCCTTATACAACCGGGCACGCGGCGCCTGGCCGGTGATACATAATATAGGGATGGAGTCTGCCGATGCGGAATACATACCTGTCACCATATCCGTACCGGCCGGTCCGGAAGTACCGATACAGATACCGATATTGCCTGGATTGGCGCGCGTATAACCTTCCGCCATATGGGAAGCGCCTTCGACATGACGCGCCAGAAAATGCTCGATGCCACCGGCCTTCTTCATTGCCGAATAAAACGGGTTGATCGCCGCCCCCGGAACCCCGAATGCAGTATCAATACCTTCTTTTTTCAATACCGCCACAGCAGCATCGATCGCTCTCATTTTAGCCACACGCAGACCCTCACACGGTTATGCCTCTACTTCACAGTTTATCCAGTATAGGTAAATCCTGACACTAGTGTCAAGTATTATATGATAATCATTTCATCCCGAATCGATATCCAGACCTGCGATTACTTCGTGCTATTCGCACCTCCAGCATTGGCAGAGACCGTAACCCATCGCGCCAGCAGCCTGCGCTCCTCATCGGTCATCTTCGTTTTATTCAGAAAAGGCATATCAGCACTGTCGATTGCACGTGCCTTGATACGCGAAGCCCACTGCCGCATCTGCGCTGCGGTATCCAGCATCACGCCGGCGGGTGCGGTGGTGAACACATCGTCACTCGGTTTTGAAGAATGACATGCCGCACAACGTAGCTGGATGACCTGTTGCGCCTTTAATATCAGCGCCTCGGCCTCACCCTCTTTCACCGGTTCGATAACGACCGGTTTCGGTGCGATGACCGCCGCCAATAGAATAATCGCCACGACGGATGCGATCAGGATCGAAGGTTTACTGATACGCTTGTGCTGCAGGATAAAATACTGCCGCGCCACCGCCGTAATAATGACGATAGCGATCAGGATGATCCAGTTGTACTGATGCGCATAGGTCATCGGGTAGTGGTTACTGATCATGATAAAGATCAGCGGCAGTGTCAGATAGGTGTTATGCGTCGAATGTAATTTTGCTTTTGCTCCCCATTTCGGGTCAGGCTCCACACCTTCTTCTATCGCCGACACCAATGCTTTTTGTGAGGGGATAATCACCCTGAAGACATTGCCCACCATCAGGGTACCGATGATCGCACCGAAATGAATATAGGCACCGCGGCCACTGAACATGTGGGTCAGCGTGTAGGATATTCCCACCGCTGCTATCAGCAGTATGGCCGCAATAATATAACCGTTTTTTGATAACGCACTGGCGCAGAGCAATTCATAGAACACCCAGCTACAGACCAGAAAAGCCACACCGATACCTATCGCCTGTAGTTGACTGAGATCTGCCACCCGCTTATCGATCAGATAGGAATCTGCCCCCAGATAATAGATAACCGACAACAAAACGATACCGGTTAACCAGGTGGTATACGCTTCCCACTTAAACCAGTGCAGGGTCTCCGGCATCTGCTCAGGCGATAACTGATATTTGGCCACCTCGTAGATACCTCCACCATGGATAGCCCACAGGTCTCCCTTGATGCCTTTATCTTTTTTCCATTGCGGTGGATTCTGAAGGTTGTTATCTAACCAGACAAAATAGAAAGAAGCGCCGATCCAGGCGATACCGGTGATGACATGAAGCCAGCGAAAAACCAGACTGAACCAGTCGATAATATAACTTTCCATATTAATCTCCTTTTCAAAACGAGCCTGATAAAGGCTCCAGGTTAAAAGGTCTACTACTATTGCTCCCTGTCATGAACTCTTACTCCTGCAGACCAGGTCTGTCTGATGGCACGATCATCACCCAGCATGCTGAAGACAAACAACTCTTCGAACAGACTTTTACATTTGCTCATACGAAACTCCATCAATGGAGTACAGGCTTTGTCCAGTACCACGAAGTCGGCTTCTTTGCCGTGTTCAAAATTACCGATATATTGCGTCAGGTCCAGCGTCTTCGCACCACCCAGTGTTGCCAGATAAAAACCCTTGAATGGCGACAGCTGCTCGCCACGCGATCGCAAGACCTTGTAAGCCTCATTCAGCGTCTGCAATAATGAGAAGCTGGTACCACCACCAACATCTGTCCCCAGACCAACATTGATATCCTGTTTGACCGCACGACCGAGAGGAAACAGACCACTACCCAGGAACAAATTAGAGGTTGGACAGAAGGCGATACCGGACCGAGTCTCTGCCATCCGCGACCATTCTTCATCACTGAGATGGATACAGTGAGCAAAGATACTGCGCCTGCCGAGCAGGCCGGCAGTATCATAGGTATCAAGATAATTAACCGAATCTGGAAATAATTTACTGACCCAGGCGATTTCATCAGGATTTTCGGACAGATG
This sequence comes from Gammaproteobacteria bacterium, assembly GCA_011321985.1. Taxonomy (GTDB): domain Bacteria; phylum Pseudomonadota; class Gammaproteobacteria; order SZUA-229; family SZUA-229. The sequence continues at coordinate 8,487 of DROB01000178.1, forward strand.
AGTATGCAGGTAGACATCCGGATACTCCTCCATCAACTGACCCGCACGTTGTAATTGCTCATCACTGGAGGTCGGTGCAAAACGTGGCGTAACAGCGTATTGCAAGCGCCCTCGCTTATGCCATTTTTCGATCAGAGCCTTGCTTTCGATATAGGATGATTCCGGTGTATCGGTAAGATAATCCGGTGCGTTTCTATCCATCATGACTTTACCCGCGATCATCCTGAGATTACGTTTTTCACAGGCTTCAAAGAAAGCATCAACAGAAGCTTCATGTACCGTGCCAAACACCAGTGCTGTGGTGGTGCCCGCGCGTAACAACTCATCCAGAAAACGCTCGGCGATATCACCAGCATAATCTTTATCCCCAAATTGGGCCTCGGTCGGAAAGGTGTATTTTTCCAGCCATTCCAGCAACTGTTCTCCGTAGGCAGCGATCATTTCTGTCTGCGGATAATGGATATGGGTATCGACAAAACCCGGTAAGAGGAGACAGTTCTGGTGATGATGAATTTCTACAGATGCATCCAGATCAGCGAGCAAGTCTTCACTATGGCCCAGCGTATGAACCTTGCCATCTTCGACTAACAGGATGCCATCTTCAAAATACTGGTATGACTCATCCGGTAACACTTTCTCCGGATCTGCCAGAAAATGCAGGATGCTGGCTCGGTGCGCTGTTAGCACTTTCCCCTCCATGAATGGTTCTGGTTAATGATTGACAGTGATAACAACATCATCAGGTATCTCACTCTCATCACAGTTATCCCCCGTTCCGCCCCGGTCGACGACGACGAACTGGTTGACCGCATTCAGCCCCAGGCAGTAGTGATGCCAGGTGCCCTTGTAATAATTGATCGCCTGGCTGGATTGCGCCAGAAAAGCATGCAGTTTTGTGTGATCGAAATCACCAGCCTCACCGACCACGATGACATAAGGGTTACCGCTGATCGCGATAAAAGCCTGACTACCAAGAGGATGGCGTTCCATCACTTTCACCCGTATCGGTAAACTCGCTGGCTGATTCTCAAACAGACTGATGATCGGCTCACCACCACCATCGGCAACATCGACTCTGGACAGAGCATGATGGCGTTCTGTCAAACCAAAGTTGATGGGGAACATATCGTTGCTTTCATTCAACTCGATGACATCACCGAACGGTTTGAATGCTTCACGGGTCAATGGCTCAAGTTTGATATCGATATGGGTCATCTCAACTTCCTCGATATGTGGAATGCCCGAAAGGAGAGAGCAATAGAGGGATATGATAATGCTGACCATCAGCCTCGATATTAAAAATCACATCTGCCCAGGGATAGAAAACCGGGTCACCCAGGCGACTGAAATAAGCGGCTGTATCAAAATGCATCTGATAGGTCCCGGCAGCCAGCACCACTCCCGGCTGACACAGTTTCGTAACACGGCCATCATCATCGGTTTGACCGGAACCGATGACCTGCCATTGTTCATCGACGAGATGAGACAAGGTGATCGCAACATCACGTGCAGGAGCACCTCTACTGATATCAAGGATATGACTTGTGATCTGGCTCATGATGGTGGGCTCATCGCTGTAGTATTCATAATAATTTCTCCAGTCTTAAATGAAATATTTTTCGTTGCTCTTCAGCCGCATTTTTTAACTCGGCAGCACGGTCATTAGGTAACCTGGCCTGCAACAGACTGCTCATCTCTTTCGCACTCTTGCCCGTCGCACAGACGATAAAAATAAAACCGAATTTTTTTTCATACCTGGCATTACCTTCAGCTAATTTGCGGATGGTATCATCCGTCGCCGAGTCCACACTGGACTGCTCGCCACTCGCCAGCTCTTCGGTGTTGGCATATTTCTCTTTTAACGAGCCGACATCACCTATTTTCGGATGGCCCTCGAAAGCCTGTAGATAGTCACCCTCTGCCATATCCTTCCAGCAATCATCGGCGGCGACATGTAATGCTGCTGCATCCATATAAGGCCGGCCAGAAACCATCTTCGCCACCCACACCTCACTGCTGCAACACTGCCTGAACATTTTTATGGCTTCACTGCCTGTCGCATCATTCAATGCTTCAAGACTCATCGCTCATCCCAGTTCGGAAAACCGAAAACACGCAAACGGCTGATGCCTCCATCAGGGTAAATATTCAGCCGGACATGTGTGAATTCTGCATCCGGATCAACACATAGCTGTTCGATAAAAAGGTGTTCCCGGTCAGCGTACAGAGGTGTGTTTTTGATAACGGGTAGCCATTCGACATCATCGGCACCGATGATGTCGCCAGAGAAATGCGTGGCTTCGAGCATAAAATAATCCGGGTAGTTACCCTTGAAATTAGCGGTATCAACGAGGACCTTACGGATAGTTCCGGTCAATCCCAGCGCAACGATCGCCCAGTCATGGCTTTCATCACGTCGGCGTTTTGTCTCCCAGCCATCACCCATATTGACACCGCGCCCAGGCATCACCAGATTACTGGGCGAGCTGTAGAACCGGTCACTGGCATCGATACCTCTACCCCCGTTCATCACCGAGGCCAGATCGACCAGTTCACCTTCGATAAAGTTTTCTCGTACTATCTTCGCTTCACCATAGGCACGAAAACGTGCGATGCCACCATCGGGGTACATTTTGAGACGAAGGTGGGTCCACGCCAGATCACTGTTACATTCGAACAGGTTCTGACTATGTGCAGAAGTCAACGATTTCGCGACTAGTTCTGTCCACTGCGTATTCTCATCTACTTCGGCTTTTACGCTAGCCGCCTCGATAGAGATGAATTCAGGTGCATTGCCTTTAAAATGATTGGTATCAACATCAAAACCCCGGATGACCCCATAGATACCGAGGCGCAATATACACCAGTCAAAATTTTCACCACTGATATCACACATGCGCCGGCCGTAACTGCGGCGTGACTCCCAACCGTCCATCCACTGTCCGCTATCGACAAACACCCCCTCTTTAAAAATGCCTCGCCCGGGTTTGACCAGATTGCTGCACTCGGCAAACCATTCGTCGCTGCAGGCAAGCGCTCTACCACCCACCTGCTCTGCGAGCAGGTCGATATAACGCGATGAATATTTATCATCGCTATCTTCTTCAATACTCATTTTCATTTCCAGTCAAAGCTTCCCGTAAAATTTATTTTTATTATCAAGCGACACTCTTAATCTGATTTTTTGCCAGTAATGAATGACCGACCGGCGTGCCGAGCAACATCCCCTCCGCATAAACCGGTATGCCCCGCACATAAGTTCGCTCGACGACCCCGCTCACCCGGCGGCCTTCGTAGGGTGTGATCTTGTGGCGGTATTTGATCATCTCTGCATCGATGACGTACTCGGCACTGTCATCAAATATCAGCAGGTCCGCATCATACCCCGGTGCGATCTTACCTTTATAGTCTCCCAGGCCAGCGAAGATTGCAGGACGTGTCGCCATCCAGTCAAAAATCTGGGGCAGGCTGTAACCCCGCTGACTGGCCTCACTCCAGATGATCGACAGGCCAAATTGCAATGATGAGATTCCACCCCAGGCATGTTCCAGATCGCCGCTAGCGATATGTTTAAGCTGTGGTGTACAGGGCGAGTGATCAGAAACAATAAACTCGACGATACCATCAGCCAGCCCCTGCCATAATGCGTGGCGGTTCTCATCTTCTCGAATAGGTGGGCAACACTTAAAAACCGTTTTCCCATCGGCGATGGCTTCTGCAAACAACGTCAGGTAATGCGGACATGACTCTGCCGTCAGTAAAATTCCTTGTTCCCGCGCCCGGCGGATAGCCGGAATAGCCTCAGCCGAGGACAGATGAACGATATGAAACTTTCCATCCACACCGTTCGCTTTAGCTTCTCTGGCGAGAGTAATGATCAATTCGACCGCATCATTTTCCCAGCTCCTGGGGCGTGAACGCAGGAAGCTCTGGTAACATTTACCGATGTCTGGCGGTTCTTTTCCTTCTTTATCCAGTTCGGCATGGATCAGATAAGGTACGTTATATTTAGCCAGTATCGGGATAGCGGCACGAATATGTCCTTCATCAACCTGTGGGAAGTCATCGATGCCTGAGTGGATGGTGAAAGACTTTACCCCCAGTACCCCCGCCTGGATCAATGCTTCCAGATGTCCGATACTGTCTGGAACCAGGCCTCCCCAGAAGCCGCAATCGATCCATAACTTGCCCTGCAGAGAATCCAGTTTTTGTTGCAATGCCTCAGCCGTTGTCGTCACCGGCGTACAGTTTAACGGCATATCAACCACGGTGGTGATGCCTCCGGCAGCAGCCGACTGTGTCGCGGTATTAAAACCTTCCCACTCTGTTCTCCCGGGTTCATTGATATGGACATGGGTATCGACCAGACCGGGGGCTAATACCTTGTCACCGATATCTTCGACCTCGATACGGGTATCGGGTGTTTCAGAAAAATCCAGAAGCTCTGATATCTCACCGTTTTTTACCACGACGATCGCGGCGCGTACCGTGTTACCGATAATGACTCGTCGGCTTTTCAGAGCGAAGGTATTGCTTGCTTTCATCGTTTCGATATCTGACATTGCTGCTCGAATTATTTGAGCACTTTCAGCTCACGCCAATGTATGCCCTGTTGCATCTCTCTTTCAGCTCTCTCCCGATAATATTCATTGATCACTTCGCCGGCAACAGAAACCGCAACCTCTACCGGTAATTTCCCCGGCACCTCAGCCAGTCCTATCGGGCAACGTACGGCATCATAAAATTCTTCGCTGTGATGACGGTGCTGAAATCGGTTTTTAAAGCGTTGCCATTTATTTTTTGAACCTATCAACCCGACATAAGCCGCATCACCCCTTTTCAGAATAGCTTCGGTGATATCGAAATCAAGCTTATGGTCATAAGTCATCACTATGTAGTAACTGTTAGCAGGCATGGTCTCTATTTCATCGACGACATAATCACTGCAAACTTTTGTCACGTTGCTGGCAAGTTCATCAGGGAAAATATCCTCACGATTATCGACCCAGCTTATACGACAGGGCAACTGCGCGAGAATCGGTATCAATGACTGACCAACATGCCCGGCACCGAACAACATGATATTGAGATTACTTCCTGCAAATTTTTCAAACAACAGTGTAACGCTGCCACCACAACACTGGCCTAGCTTCGCACCCAGCGGAAAATGCTCTATCTTCTGCGATCCGGTCGCAGTGGATTGAGATGAAGAAGTGGATTGAGATGAAGATAAGTCAAGCTGATCCAGCATCTCTCTGGCAGTGGCAATCGCCTTGAACTCGAGATGTCCACCACCCACAGTACCGTAATTTTTACCCCCGGCAACCACCATCTTGGTACCACTGTTTCTCGGTGTCGAACCACGTGCTCCCATCACCGTAATCAACACGTAACTCTCACCACGGGCTTCGAGTTGACTGACTGTCTCATACCATTGTTTCATATCACTCTCATCTATCTTGCATCTCTTCACAGGCGGCGAGGATACGTTCGGGCGTGGCAGGCGCATCCAGTGAGGGACTGTAACGATAGTCTTTGATACTGGAGATCGCATCACGTATCGCACTCCACACCGAGATAGCAAGCATCAACGGTGGTTCACCTACTGCTTTGGAATGAAATATCGTGGCTTCGAGATTCGGACTATCAGGCAACAATTCAACATTAAATTCAGGCGGTGTATCACCGATAGCCGGAATCTTGTAACCCGCCATATTCATGGTCTGCAATCGGCCATCCTCTCCCCATACCAGCTCTTCTGTGGTCAACCAGCCCATACCCTGAATGAATGCACCCTCTACCTGCCCGATATCGATCGCCGGGTTGATACTGTCACCTACATCCTGGCAGATATCAACACGTAACACCTTGTTTTCACCGGTCAGGGTATCGATCAATACCTCCGAGACAGCGGCACCGTTTGCATAATAATAAAAGGGTCGTCCTTTTGCTGTTTCACGATCATAATGAATTTTGGGTGTACGATAATAACCGGTCGCCGACAGGCTGACCCGATTCATATAAACCAGCTGTGCAAATTCAGAAAAACGCATCACTTCGTCACCGATACTCACCTGATTATCAGCAAATATCACCTCATCTTCTCTGACACCGAAGTGTTCGACAGCAAACATAACCATGCGTCGTTTAATTTTTTGCGCCGCATCCCGCGCGGCCATACCGTTCAGATCACTGCCCGATGATGCAGCCGTAGGTGAAGCATTCGGCACCTTATCGGTGCGCGTTGCCGTGCAGTTAATGGTATCGATATCAACCTGAAATTCATTAGCAACGATCTGTGCAACTTTGGTAAACAGACCCTGGCCCATCTCGGTACCACCATGATTGAGATGGATAGAACCATCGGTATAGATATGGATCAATGCACCTGCCTGATTGAGATGTGTCACGGTAAACGAGATACCAAATTTAACCGGTGTTAAAGCCAGGCCTTTTTTGAATACGGTATTGATCTTGTTAAATGCGGTAATCTGCCGTCGACGTAACTGGTAGTCCGATGTTTTCTCCAGGCGGTCAACCAGATCGGGGATGATATGTTGCTCGACCTTCTGCCCGTAGTGTGTAACGTTTCGATTATCGTCATCTCCGTAAAAATTACATTTTCGGATCTCCAGCGGATCTCTACCGAGCGCGCGCGCGATGTTATCGATAATGTTTTCGATCGACACCATGCCCTGTGGACCACCGAAACCACGAAAAGCGGTATTCGTCACCGTGTGTGTTTTAACCCGATGACCGACGATATGAGCCGCCGGTAAAAAATATGCATTATCAGAATGGAACATGGCACGATCGACGATGGCATCAGATAAGTCTGGCGACATACCGCAACCACCCGAGAGCTCCATATCCAGTCCAGCGATACGCCCATCATCATTAAACCCCACTTCGTAGCGAGTAAAAAAGTGATGGCGTTTACCCGTCGCCAGCATATCATCTGCCCTGGCCAGCCTGATCTTGACTGCTCGTCCTGTTTTACGTGCCAGTAATGCGGCGAGACAGGCCCATTGATTGGCGTGGGTTTCCTTGCCGCCAAATCCACCGCCCATACGGCGCATATCCACCGTGACCCGGTTGATCGGAACATTCAAAACTTCGGCGATCAGTTTCTGACCTTCGGTCGGATTTTGCGAAGAAGTGTAAACCAGCATGCCATCGTCTTCTGCCGGGATACAGAGTGATGCCTGACCTTCCAGATACATCTGTTCCTGTCCGCCGATGTGCATCTCACCTTGCAGGCGATGGTCGGCATCCCTCAGAGCCTGCGTAGCATCGCCACATTTTTGAGTATGGCTCGGTCTGACGAAACTGTTTCTATCCAGACCCTGCTCGATTCGAACATCGGCTTCCAGCGTGTCATATTCCACTTCTGCCAGCCGTGCTGCACTACGTGCCAGCCGCTGACTGGTTGCAGCCACAGCAAATAAAACCTGACCATAGAATTCGATCTCACCGCCTTCGTTGACCATCAACGGATCACCCGGAAAGACCGGTCCGATGTCTTTATGTCCGGGCACATCATCGAGTGTCAGTATCTCTACCACCCCTTCTGCCGCTTTCACTCTGGACAGATCAAGCCGGGTGACCCTGCCGTGTGCCACCGTGCTCAGACCGACATAGGCATAGAGCACATTCGCGGGAGCCAGCTGGTCATCGACATAGACAGCCTCACCACTGACGTGCTTATGTGCGCTCTCATGTTTTACGCCCTGACCCGCCAGTCCATTCACCTGAGCCACACCGGAAGATTTAGCCATAATGCGTCACCCTCATCTGCTCAGCCGAAGACTGCAGTTCCAGATATAGCCGATACAGCAGGTTCTGAGATACTTTAAGCCGGTAATCGGCACTGGCTCTGAAATCACTCAGCGGCGTAAAATCTTTTTCCAGTTCTATCATCGCATTTCTAACCGTGCTGTCATTCCATGGTTGCCCTATCAGGGCCTGTTCGCAGTGTGTCGCACGTTTAGGAATCTCGGCCATGCCGCCAAAAGCGATATCGATGCTCTTCACCAGCCCATCATCAAGCTGCAATCTAAAAGCACCACAGCTTGCCGAAATATCATCCTCCAGCCGTTTGCTGATCTTGTAGGCACGAAATTGAACCTCGGGTTTCGCTTTAGGCACGATGATACGTTCGATAAATTCTGAATCCTGCAGAGCGGTTTTCTTATAGGCGATAAAATAATCTTCGACTGGTATCTGCCGGCTTTCATCCCCTCTACGCAACACCAGACTGGCACCCAGCGCAATCAACACCGGTGGCATATCGCCGATAGGAGAAGCATTACCTACATTGCCACCGATCGTCCCCTGATTACGGATCTGCCTGGAGCCCAGTCTATCGATGAGCTCATGCAGATCGGGGTACTGGGCGATCAACGCCTGTCGAGCTTCGATATAAGTTACCGCTGCACCCAATTCGATGGCACTTTCCGTCTCTTCGACCAGTTTTAATTCTTCTACCCGTGAGGTGGAAACCAGCACCTCGATCTCTTTTAGAAACTGCGTGATATCCAGGATGAGATCGGTGCCGCCCGCGACCAGTTTTGCCTGTGGGTATTTCAGCAGGATATCGGCCAGCGCGGCGACATTGTCCGGCGCAAAATACGTTTTACCGGCTGCCGACAATTCGGCCGTAGCCTGCTGCTGCCTGATGGCTTTTAATTTTTCGACCACAGAACTTTCGGCCAGACTGAACTGATCCTCCAGTGGCGAACGATACATCTGCATCGCCGCTTCGATGATAGGCTTGTAACCAGTACAACGGCACAGGTTGCCACCCAGTGCCTCGATGACCGATTGCCGCTCAGGCCGAACATTGTTTTTACGGTAAGCAAACATCGACATTACAAATCCCGGTGTACAAAAACCACATTGCGAACCATGGCAATTCACCATCGCCTGCTGAACTGGATGAAGTTGCTTACCCTGTTTCAGATGTTCGACCGTAATCAGCTGTTTGCCATGCAGACTGCCGACCGGTGTTATGCATGAATTGATCGATTTATAGTATATCTTGTCATCACAGGGCTCTCCCACGACGACCGTACAAGCTCCGCAATCTCCCGATGCGCAGCCTTCCTTGGTGCCGACAAAGTGTAGATGCTCGCGAAGATAATCGAGTACAGTGGTGTTTGGATCGATATCTCTAAGCTGGTATTCAGTCTGATTCAGTAAAAATTTTATCACTCGATTTTCAAACCCCATGGTGACGGCTGTCACAGATAAAAAGTATTTTTCTTATTTCAGCAGGTAATCATTCTGCGCATATCTTAATTCCAGATAGAATAAAAAGCTGACACAAGTGTCAATAATTATAAAAAAATACTCTCGCGTCAAGCTGTTTATTAAAATATTTCGAAATAGTTATGCCAGAAAAGCCAGCTTATCTTATAACATACTGTTTTAGCTGTTTAAATTGAATTAGCACTGCAGCCTTCATGTAACTACACACCATTTTCAGGCCAGCACCCCAGTCGAGGGTTGCACTGAAAGTAGCTGAACATCGACCACGCCCGCCTCTAAAACATTACCACTAAATCCCACCTGTTATAGATTTTTCACTACGTTCTGCTCTTTCCATAAAACTAAAAATAAAAGCTGATAAGGAATATTTAAAAACAGACAGCGTCTTATTTTCATGTTACCGCTGGTAAATTATTTATAGCCGGTATATTCTGCGAACAATTTTTTTAATTTATCAATATTAAAAATAAATCTTGACATTTGTGTCAGGATTTGAAAGTCTTTAGCCAACGGCATAAAAAAACTCAAACCCACTAACCTACGGTAACCGTTTTTGTTACCGCAACCCGACAGGTTTCAGCATAAATGGCAACGCATACGTCTGAAGATGTTAATGAATATCGGCTGGTCCTTGAGGGCATCACTAAACAATACCCCGGCTGTCTGGCGAACGACCACATCGATTTTAAAGTAAAAGCCGGAACCATCTATGCAGTGCTGGGAGAAAACGGTGCCGGAAAAAGCACCCTGATGAAAATCATCTACGGTGTCGTCAAACCCGATTCAGGTCGCATTTTCTGGGAAGGAAAGGAAACGGTCATCACTGAACCTGTGCATGCACGTAACCTCGGCATCGGCATGGTTTTTCAACATTTTTCTCTCTTTGAAACGCTTACTGTGTTGGAGAACATCGCTTTGGGCATGAACAAGGATGATGCAAAAGATCTTGATGCTCTCGCAAAAAAAATCGTTGAGGTTTCTAATCGTTACGGCATGGCACTCGAACCTGATCGCCCGGTTCATACCCTTTCGACCGGCGAACGCCAACGTGTAGAGATCGTCCGCTGCCTCATCCAGGACATAAAATTACTGATCCTGGATGAACCTACCTCGGTACTTACGCCACAGGAAGTAGACACACTTTTCACCACCCTGCACCAGCTGGCAGCAGAAGGCACCAGCATCATGTTTATCAGCCATAAGTTAAAAGAGGTGCAGGCCCTCTGTGATTTTGCCACGGTGTTACGCGCTGGTCGTGTCTCCGGCAGTTGCCGCCCGAAAGAAGAGAGCATCACCAATATGGCTAAACTGATGGTCGGGGATGAAACTCCGGTAAGTCATGACTACCAGAAAGTGGTGGGGGGTGATGATTTTCTCCGTGTTGTCGATGTTTGCCTGTCGACAGATAATCCCTTTGGCGTGATACTGAAAAATATTGATTTCACCGTTAAGCAGGGAGAGATACTCGGCATTGCCGGTGTTGCTGGCAATGGTCAGTCAGAGCTACTCGCTGCCCTCAGTGGTGAAAGCATCCTGGATGAAAGCGGGAAAATACTGTTTCCGGAAACCGACCTGAGTGAACAGGGTCCACATATTCGTCGTGAGGCCGGTATGGCTTTTGTGCCTGAGGACCGGTTAGGACAGGGTGCCGTACCCGATATGAGCCTGAGCGACAACGGTTTGCTTACCGGTTTCTTCCAGGGCATGGTTAAAAAGGGCCTGCTACTGCCCAAACCGATCAGAGCATTCACCCGCAACATCATCAAGAAATACAATGTTAAATGCATCGACGGTAACTGCATGGCCAAGAGTCTCTCTGGTGGAAATTTACAAAAATTCATCATCGGCAGAGAGATCCTGCAACAACCCAGATGCCTCATCGCCGCGCACCCCACCTGGGGAGTCGATATCGGTGCTGCCATCAGCATCCACAAGGCACTGATAACACTGCGTGACCGGGGCACAGCCATCTTGATCATCTCAGAAGATATCGATGAACTGTTTACCATCAGCGACCGCATGTGTGCCCTGTTTCATGGTCAGCTATCACCCATCAAACCTACCGCCGACACAACCATCGAAGAAGTCGGGCGCTGGATGGCCGGTGTTTTCTCCGATGAAGAACATCATCAGGTGGAAACGCTATCATGATGAAACTCAAGTTAGAAGTACGGGGTTACGACTCGACCATCATCTCGTATCTCTCACCGGTGCTGGCCGGATTATTAACCATCCTGTGTGGCAGCATCCTGTTTTATGCATTAGGAAAATCACCCACACAGACCCTGTATACCTTCTTCATCTTGCCGATCAGTGACCTGTACGGGGTGACCGAACTGTTTGTAAAAGCCGCCCCCATCATATTATGCGCGACCGGTCTGACCATCTGCTACCGAGCCAATATCTGGAACATCGGTGCTGAAGGTCAGTTATTGATGGGCGGTCTCATCGGCAGCTGGGTGGCGCTGAACCTGCTGGAAGTAGAAGGTTCCTGGGTACTACCCGTGGTTATCATTGCCGGTATGCTGGGCGGAACGGCGTGGGCCGCTATCCCTGCATTGCTCAGAACACGCTTTCACACCAATGAGATCCTGACCACCATTATGCTGAACTACATCAGTCTGAATATTTTATTGTTTGCTGTGCACGGGCCACTCAAAGATCCCGGTGGCTATAACTTCCCGGAATCTGCACTGTTCTCCTCATCAGAAACAATGCCGGTATTGGTCGAAGGCACACGTCTGCACTTCGGTGTACTGCTTGCGGTATTGGCTGTCGCGATAACCTGGGTATTACTGAGCAAAACATTTATCGGTTTTCAGATACAGGTACTGGGCAAAGATGCCCGCTCTGCGCATTTCGCGGGTTTTAAAGAATCAAAATTAATATGGATCGCGCTGCTTTTCAGTGGCGCTACCTCCGGGCTGGCTGGCGTATCTGAAGTGACTGGCCCGATCGGGCAACTCATCCCCACCATTTCACCCGGCTACGGTTATGCTGCCATCATCGTCGCTTTTCTAGGCCGGCTGCACCCGGTGGGCATCTTCTTTGCCGGTCTGCTCATGGCGCTGCTCTACCTCGGCGGCGAGATGGTGCAGATCGAACTCGGGCTGCCACTCGCCATGACCGGTTTATTCCAGGGCATGTTATTACTGTTCCTGCTGGCCTGTGATGTTCTCATTCGTTATCGCATAGTTCTTGACAGAACCAAACCGCAGGAAACTATCGCTACGACTAACCTGAACCCGGCAAGTGGAGAATAAATGATGGATATGGATCTGATCGCCAATATCTTGTTTGCCACCATCCGAACCGGCACACCATTATTGCTGGTCGCATTGGGTGAACTGGTCTGTGAAAAATCCGGTATTCTCAATCTCGGTCAGGAAGGCATGATGCTGATGGGTGCAGTGGTTGGTTTTATTGCTGCATTTCACAGCGAGAGCCTGATCGTCGGCTTTGCCATCGCTATCCTGGCGGGCGTTATCATGTCATTGCTGTTCGGTTTTATCGTCATACAGCTCAATGCCAACCAGGTAGCAACCGGCCTGGCACTGACCATATTCGGCACCGGTTTAAGTGGGTTTGTCGGACTGAATTATGTCGGTGAATCATTAAAAGGGCTTTCTGAAATGCCGATTCCACTGTTAAGCGACATCCCTTATCTCGGCGTGATTTTCTTCAGTCACGATCCGCTGGTCTACCTATCCATTTTCATGACCGTTGCCATCTATTATTTTTTCAGGAAGACCCGGGCAGGCCTGATCGTTAAAGCAGTCGGTGAATCACCCGAAGCATCCCAGGCTATCGGGCTTCCAGTGTACAAGATACGTTACCTGGCAGTGATGTTCGGTGGTGGCATGGCAGGACTGGCCGGTGCCTACCTGTCACTGGTCTACACACCATTATGGGCTGACAACATGACGGCCGGTCGTGGCTGGATCGCACTGGCACTTGTGGTCTTTGCCAGCTGGCAGGTCGAGCGTGCGGTGGTCGGTGCTTATCTGTTCGGTTTCATGAGCATCATGCATCTGATCCTTCAGGGATTTGATGTTTCTATTTCAGCCAATATTCTGGCCACCTTGCCTTATGTGGTCACCATCCTGGTGCTGGTGTTCTTATCGAAGAATCAGGCCCGGATTAAATTGTTTGCTCCCGTATCACTGGGGAAACCGTTCCACCGTACAAATTAATGAATTTCATTTTGTTGTATGCGTGTTTTAACCAACCTGAAAAATGAGGAAAAAA
>DROB01000179.1 GCA_011321985.1 Gammaproteobacteria bacterium
ACAGAAATGCGCCAACTGGCGCAGCGCATCACGGCACGCTTCCACCTGCAACCACTGACTAAATATGAAGTCAAAGCTTATATTGGTCACCGGCTCGCTGTCGCCGGGCAGAACATACAGCTTTTCCAGGGTAACAGTATAAAACTTCTGTTCAAGTTCAGTAAGGGCATCCCCCGGTTGATCAATATCATATGTGACCGTGCCCTGCTCGGAGCATACGTTGAAGAACAATACTCTGTCAGCCCTGCAACAGTAAAAAAAGCCGCGGCTGAAGTGTTTGGTGAACTAAAAAATGTTGAGAGGCAACAACGGAATAAACAGTGGCTATACCCCGTAGCCATACTCGCCAGCCTGGCCCTCGTAGTAACAGCTACGCTGATCTACTCCAGTAAAGCTGAAAAAAAGAACGATGAAAATAGAGTATCAACCAGCTCGATACAACACCCGGATGCGACATCAGCGTCAGATACAAACGATATAGCAACGAGTGATGAGATAAAAAAAATGCCCGAACCTGAGCAATCTGCAGATACAGGTCCCCGTGCTACACCCTCTATCACCGAGACCAGAAATAGCGATAGAATATCTGAAGCCAGTGCTGATACAGATTCTGATAGTATTGATAATATCTTAGATGGTGATAGCAATGATCTGGCATCGGCCTACGAGCAATTATTCCATGCATGGGGCCAGCACTACAATGAAAAAACATCTACCACCGCCTGTAGACAGGCTGCCAGCTATTCTCTGGGCTGCCTGCACAAACTGGGAAATTTAAACAGCCTCCGCGTACACGATCGTCCCGCTGTACTGACACTGATAGATAAAAAAGGAAAATCACATCACGTCACTATCACGTCGATATCCGATGATACCGCCACAGTATTTTCAAATAATATCGCTTACAACGTCAGACTTCATGACCTGGACAAATACTGGTATGGGCAGTTCATACTACTGTGGCACAAACCAAAAGGATATTCATCGGCTATCACGCCGGGCGATGACGGGGACATGGTGAGCTGGCTAAGTCACCAGTTAGCAAAAATCAATAATGATACATCTGATGCCATCATTACCCGATATGATGATTATCTTATCGACAAAGTTATTGCTTTTCAGACCGGACAAGGCTTAACAGCCGACGGGATCGTCGGACCCGTTACCATCATTCATCTGAACACGCTATCAGGCCAGCAGGCACCTTCATTGATATCACCACCCATGCCTCTACTAACAGAGAAAGGTTAAGTCAAATGTCATACATACTTGACGCACTTAAAAAATCGGAGCAGCAACGTGGTCACGGAAATATTCCAGACGTTCAAACGGTCCATTCCTCCAGCCTCAATTACCGTGACGAAAAGAGAGCTTACTGGCCCTATATCCTCATTGTTGCCATCATATTAAACATTTCTGCAGTTATTTATTTTATTATCGATAGAGATGCGGGTCCAGAGCACATTACAGCAGTGGAGAGTATCAGCCACGATATTGCGGATAAAAAGATTTCGAGCGTGACCCAAATACCATCAGCACCAGAGGTAGTACGGAACAAGCCTGCGATCATACCGGGCGTACCTGAAAAAGCACCGGTGGAGAATAGTACACCGGCACAGCCGAGGACTCCTTCACCTAAAAAAAAACGGGTTGCAGGCAACAGCATATCTGAGAAGCCTGAAAAACCGGAGCCTACGGTAACAGGATCAAATGAAAAAGTTTATGATGATATCGTTGAATACTATGATTTACCCGAATCGACGCAACGTGAATTACCGACTATCACGATCTCAGCACACGTCTACTCCAGTAACCCTCAGCAGCGCAGTATCGTCATCAATAATAAATTTCTCGAAGAAGGTGATTACGTACTGGATGACTTGATCCTGCTGGAAATTACGACTGATGGTGGTATTTTTAATTACCACGGAACGAACTTTCATTACGGTATCGTATCGAGCTGGCAGTAGCTGAAAATCTGAGTAAATCAAAATTCACATCTGGCGGATAAATCCATCTCTTCACTCGTGACAGGGTGGATGAATGCTAAATTTTCTGCGTGCAATAGCATCCTCGGCTGTTTGACTCCATCATTACCGTACAGGCCATCACCGATAATAGGATGCCCCATCGCCGCACAGTGTACGCGTAACTGGTGCGTCCGCCCGGTTTCCGGTTTAAGTAAAAGACGGACCATATGATCTTTTCGCTGCAGGATCTCCCAGTAAGTGATCGCTGATTTTCCATGCTCATAATCGACGATCTGATGTGGACGATTATCGATGTCACAACGCATAGGAAACTTTATTACACCTTCATTTTCATCGAACCAATGCCTCACAACCGCAACATATTGTTTATGGATTTTTCTATCATGAAATATCCGGCTCAGGGCACGCTGCATCTCGATCCCTTTGGCAAACAGCATAATACCCGAGGTATAACAGTCCAGGCGATGCACCACTTTAGCTTCAGGAATAAATTTTTCCAGTCTGGATATCAAACAGTCCTGTTTATCCGGTCCCAGGCCCGGGACTGACAGTAAAGCCTGGGGTTTATTGACAGCAATGATGTACTCATCCTGATAAATGATCTCTAGTGGCATACTCATATAATATTGATTGTTTAAGGGCACCTCTATTAATTGATCGTGCCCTCTGGTTTTAAACATGCAGAGGGCACGATCAATTAATAGAGGTGCCCTTAACTAAAAAAGAGTTATTCCACTGCACACAGTGAGCAGGATGAAGTATTCAGAAAAGTCGAGCATATCGACCTTTCTGAATACTTCATCCCACGCAGGTTATTGTACTGCAAATCGACATCCTCATTATTCATTGTACTGTCCGGTAACCTGAAAAATACCGTGCATCTTGGTTTACAGGAGACATAACCGCAGCCTCAGCAATGGCTCATCATAAAAAACCTTTAAAGAAAGAAGATAATCTATTGTAATATAAGACATTATTCCAGCATCCTTACAGCGTGGCGTTACATCCCCCAGCTGATACAGATGAAGAATAGATACGATAATAATAGCCAGCTCACACAATATTCAGTAAAGTAAAATGCAGCGCAAAGTTGCGCATTCCTCAGGCAGAACACAACGACGGATAAGGGAAATCATGGATTCGCAGAATACTCAGGCCATAGAACAACTGAATAAACAGATCAGACTAGAAGAGATTCGACTGCTCTATGGTGGCACACCCTTTTCCTATACTGCATCCGTTGTTATCTCATTAATCATCTACTACGTATTACTGGGTCACGCTGTCTCCCAGAGCAACCTGAATATCTGGCTGATCACGATTTCCCTTGTTCTCCTGGTACGCAGCATCGAAAGTTATCGCTTTTCAAAATGTGATAAACATGAACAATCAGAACCTGGCTGGAGAGTACGTTTCTACATCGGCACCGGTGCCGCAGGATTTTGCTGGGGCTTATTACCCTGGTTAGGCTATTCACATGAGGTCGAGTACCTGGCCTTCATCATGATCTGCCAGGTCGGTGTTATTGCTGGCTCACTGTCCACATTATCTTACCGATGGGAGACGATGGCTCTCTTCTTATGGCCAGCCAGTATCTTATTGATCCTGAGGCTTATCGCTGAAGGAGGCCACTTCTCAAACGTCACCTCTTTCGTGCTCAGCATATTTGTCTTTTTCTCGCTCTCTGCAGGCCGGCGCATATTCAACAATACCCAACAGAATATTCGCCTTCGCATCGAGGCCGATAATCGTGAACGAGCTATCGAATTAATGCATCAAAAACAGGCACTACACCTGCAGAACACACCTCTCGCCATCATCGAATTCGATATTGACTTCAATATTTCCGAATGGAACAGAGCCGCTGAACGTATCTTTGGTTACAGCAAAAAAGAAGCCCTGGATGAGCATGTCATGCGATTAATCCTGACTCGCGACAGTTCCACGGAAGCGGAAAAACTCTGGCAGCGACTGCTAAATTATGAAGCGGTGATCGGCACTGTGATCGAAAATAAGACTAAATCAGGCGCAACGATCTTCTGTGAATGGTTCGTCACGCCACTGACCGATGAAAATAATGATATCGTAGGCATAGCCGCAATGGCACTCGATATCACTGACAAGAAACAGAACGAGCTGGCCATAATAAAATCCAAAGAGGAAGCAGAAAAAGCCAACCAGGCTAAATCTGATTTTCTTTCGAGTATGTCACACGAACTGAGGACGCCCCTGAATGCCATCCTTGGTTTCACACAATTGCTGAAATATGAAAAAGAGCTGACCAGAAAACAACAATCACATATCAGTGAAATAGGTAATGCTGGAAATTTATTACTCGAACTGGTCAACCAGATACTGGATCTTGCCCGGATAGAAAAAGGGCATCTACAACTTTCTATGGAGCAAGTAACACTCTCGGACGTATTTAAAGAATGTCACTCTATGATCGCACCTCTGGCGGAGCAGGGTAACCTTTCCCTGGACATTAAATCCGAAACAGATGGTTACGTGATAGCAGATTATACGAGGCTGAAGCAGGTCATGCTGAACCTTCTCAGTAATGCCATCAAATACAATGTAAAGAATGGCTCTATCAGTTTAAAAGTCATACAGAAAGAAAATAACATCATCAGAATCTGCATCAAAGACACTGGGCAGGGCATTTCAGAGGACTTATTACCCGAGATATTTCAGGCGTTCAACCGGTTGAATGCCACCAACAGTATCGAAGGTACGGGCATCGGTTTATCTATCAGCAAACAACTGATAGAAATGATGAATGGCACAATAGGTGTCACCAGTAAATTAAATGAAGGCAGTGAATTCTGGATAGAACTACCCGGAAAGCTGAATATAACAACATCGATAGAACGTGAGAGTCAACCGGCTACTCCTGATGCTTCATTAACTAATGAAGCCGCCATGAAGCACAACATACTCGTCGCCGAAGACAACCCGACAAACCAGAACTTGATCATGAGTCAGTTAGAGGCCCTGGGTTATAAAGCAGATCTGGTAAAGAATGGTCAGGAGGCCCTCAATAAAATGATCAATAATAACTACAAGCTGTTACTGACCGATTGCAATATGCCCCTGGTTGATGGTTATAAGCTAGCAAAGACCATCCGTGGCCAGGGTAATACAAAGCTCCCCATTATAGCCCTTACTGCCGATGCATTCCCCGAGAAAAAAGCACAATGCCTGGAGGCTGGAATGGATGACCAGATAACAAAACCAGTAAGTTTAGAAACACTTCAGATTACACTTGAAAAATATCTAAACTAGGTTATAACTTCAGCATATAAAAACAAAAATAGAGCCTATGTCTAAACCTACCGAAGAAGAACTGGAAACAGCTTTAAAGATGTCTGCACAGATGCGCGATAAAAAAATCGATCCTTTCTACATCGCAAAATCACTGTTAAGCCATAACTCTCGAATCAAATATCTTGAAGAGATCATGAAAGCAGCTGACCGATATATTAATCGAGGCATGTCTGAACAGGAGAAGACGCACCTTATCCGCACCATCGAAAAAGCAAAAGATGAAGAATCCCTTGCCGAAGGTGAAACGAGGAGTAGTTTTGGTCTGGAATAAATTTTTATCTACCAGATACTTACCACATAGTAAAAGTAATGGCACGACTCACGTGTATTATCTCGAACCTGAACTGATGGTTACCATGCGGCCAGTTCCAGGCTGATATATTTTATATTATCTTTGAGCAGCAACCTGTACCACATGTGGCATCGCGATTCACAAACCGCTCGTACAGGTTCGCACACCGTAGGAGCGAAATTCATTCCGCAAACAGAGGCTAAATCAGGCGTACGATCAGCATGCTTTCAACCATGCCAGAGCATCCACTTCTGACCGATAACAGTCTTTTGTTAAAACAGGTTCTGGATGATACAGACAGTGCATCAGTCTTGAACTGTTACAACTCACGATACCGTTAAGCCGTAATCGATATACCCAATATCTCGTTCAACATCGTCAGAATATTCGCCCAACCACCTTCATGATTTGTACGGGCCTCCTCATCGATAAACCGCACATGGGTAAGCTCCACCCTGGTCGTATTACTATCAACTGCATCAAAATCTATCGTCACCGTACTGTCGTCCGTTGAAAAGGGTGATACCCATGAAAAGACCAGTTTATCTGGCCTGTTAACTTCCAGATACTCTCCAGTGTGTGGAATTTTATCTTCTCCAACTTGCATAACGATCTTAAAACTTCCACCCTGCCGAGGGTCATTTTCTACTTCTGGCTGTACCATACCCTGCATCGGCAGAATGAACTGCGCCAACAGTACCGGATCCAGCCACGCATCAAACACTTCTTCAATGCCTGCATTTATCGTTTTACTCACACTCAAGGTTAAATCGTTCATCAGTCATCTCCTGTATTCATCAATTCATCTAGTTTATCCAGACGTAACGCCCAGATTGATCTAAGTGCACTGAACCAGCTTTCAATAACGGCCACCTGCTCCAGGTCAGCTTCGATCCAATGGATCCTGCCTGTCGTTTTACGGGTAACAAGACCGGCTTTCTCTAATACTTTTATATGCTTTGAAATGGCGTTTAAGGACATATCATGAGCATTCGCAAGATCAGTAACACGACTGGGGCCTTGCTGGCAGAGCTGCGTCAATAAAGTACGCCGTGTCGAATCACTCACTGCCTTGAACAATACTGAGATGATTTTGTCTTTTTTATATTCAACCATATGGTTTAGTATATTCAGGTTAAACAAATAGTCAACTGAATGGTTGAATTAATTTCTGGAGAGGTTAGCCCTGTTAATACTGTTTTTAAGTGTCACTTTTTCTCTCCGACACGCATCCTTTATATAAGCCGCTTAATAACTGTATAAATTATCGATATCTGGAGAATAAAAATGAGCAATAAAACAGAAGAATCAATCTTATTAGATCGCCGTAGTTTCCTTGGAAATTCAGGAAAAATAGCCTTGTCTGCCACTGCGATTACTCTAATGAGTGGCATCAGCCCTACACATGCAAAAAATTCTGGCAGCAGTCAACAACAGGAACAGGATGTGCGCATATTAAATACCGCCATTTCTGCAGAACATGAAGCGGTAGCAGCCTATCAGTTAGGTGCAGAAAGCGGGCTGCTCAGCAAAGGCGTACTTGACGTTGCTGTACATTTTCAGGGACATCATAAAGAACACATCGATGTTCTTAGCAGCACGGTTCGTAAAATGGGTGGTGATGCCTCCGATGCTAGACCGAAATATGATTTCCCTGTGCACAAGCTAAAAAATGAAAGAGATGTGCTGACTTTTGCTGCCGGGCTAGAACGAGGCGCTGTCAGTGCGTACGCCGGGGCTATTCCACTATTTGAAAATAACGATCTGGCAAAAGCTGCCGCAAGTATCCTGGCAGATGAAGCCATGCATTGGGCAATCCTGCGCCAGGCATTGGGGCTTGACCCGGTACCGGCAGCTTTTTTCTCTTAAATACTAATGAGACTATTTGCTATACCTATTATTTTTATGTC
>DROB01000180.1 GCA_011321985.1 Gammaproteobacteria bacterium
GACATCGACTTCCTCTAGATTGAACAACGTCTCATACTCGATACCCATCTCATCAAACTGTGGTTTAGCCCACAGTGCAACGTTCTCGATACTGTGAATACGGTTAATCGGGTAATGGTACTTTATCTCAACCTTGTCCCGAATACCTCGCCTGATGAAATAATCATGTAGTGAAAAAACAGCTTCGACTGGAGCTATCGGACACTTATGTGGCACACCGACGACCATAGCTATCTTACCGCCTTCAAATTCTCTTAGTTTTTTAAACATGCTTATAGCACCGGCTTCGGTATAAAAGCTTTCAGCACCTTCCTCAAGACCTGGAATCTTGTTCGCCATCGTGCGTGATCCCGTTGCGATCACCAACGTATCATAGTCGTAGATAGCCCCCCCTTTTGTCTTCACCCTGTTTTGATCGAGCAGGAAATCTTCAACTGGGTCAACATGAAAATCAACACTCGTCTCAAGCAAACTTGCCTGGTCACGATAGAGCTCATCTGGCATCATCTGACCGAATGCCACATACAACAATCCAGGCTGATACATGTGTTTATCGGATGCAGACAGTAAGGTAATACTGGCTTTGCGTTTACGGATCTCCGGGGCTAATCGCCGCGCGAGATTGTTGGCAATAATGGTACCACCAGTACCACCACCAACGATTAATATTCTCATCACATTCTCCTGGTCAAAATTTTTATAACGCGCTATTTGGCTTTACGGACCTTTATGTGCCAGACATCATCTACCTGTTCACTACTGACCATTTCGTGCCCGATCTTGTTAACCCACTCAGGCACATCTGATGCGGTCCCCTGATCCGTAGACAACAACTCAAGAACATCTCCGACTTCAGCCTGTTTCATATAGGTAATCAATTCCATTAATGGTCCAGGACAATAGGTATTGCGAGCATCGATAACTTTGCTTTCACTCATTCACTTTTACTCCAAAAATATTGGTCTATTTTATTTACCGCATTCAAAAACTAAGCAGTTGTGCACCTTCAGCGTCCATCAGAAATTTAGTCAGACCTGTCGCTTTGCCAAATCCAGGCTCGAGGTCATCACCTGTTATTTCCAGTAGATCTAATGCCATCGAACAGGGTAATAATTGCGCATCACCGAGTTCTGCGGCCTGTTGAAATAGCTGCCTGAATGGGGGCACACCCTTATCCGACAGTTTCATCCCAAATTCTCCTTCGACTGGGGCATCCACGGTATTATCTTTGATGAAATACGCCAGTGCATTCATCGAAAAAAACACCGTCACGTCATCACCGCTCGCTGCTCCGACAGAGGCGACCATTGCGGCCATCTGCAATTTTTCACGCGTACCTGAAAGGCATACAATGTGAATTTGTCTAGACATAAGTTGAAAGGCTCCAATTGATTAATTTAATCTGTAGTAGTACACGGTTCACAAAAAAGTGTTCCACGCCCTGTATTAAACTCGAAAGATAGATAAGGTCTTTTTTATAATAGGGTATCATCCCCCTTACCCGCTATCCCCTACGGTTCTTCTTTGTGATGCCAGCTGTAACGTTTGATAGCCAGCGCACAACTGCTATCCAGGATATAACCGA
>DROB01000181.1 GCA_011321985.1 Gammaproteobacteria bacterium
CGCAAAGAATAACCTCGAAATCCGACAGTATTTCCAGGGCACTATCGATAAAATTCTAGCGACAAATAAAAAACTGACAGCAAAACCCTCTAAAATAATCCGGTTATGCGATAATCACATCATCCGACATTAACGAAAGACGAATATGAACACAGATACCGCACCAGATGTAGAAACAGTAAAAAACTACCTGTTACAGCTTCAGGAAAATATCTGCAACGCACTGGCAGATGAAGATGCTCAGAAAGATTTCATCACCGACGCATGGCAGCGCGAATCAGGTAACGGTGGCGGCATCACTCGCGTGTTGTCCGATGGCGGTGTTTTTGAACAGGCTGGTGTTAACTTCTCACACGTCACCGGCGATCAACTACCCGCATCAGCAACTGCTCATCGCCCCGAACTGGCTGGTCGACAGTTTCAGGCCATGGGTGTCTCATTAGTCATACACCCCAGGAATCCCAACATCCCCACCTCACATGCCAATGTAAGATTCTTCATAGCAACAAAAGAAAATGAAGACCCTGTCTGGTGGTTCGGAGGCGGCTTTGATCTCACTCCTTATTATGGAAATGATGAAGACTGTGTTCACTGGCATACCGTAGCAAAAAAAGCCTGTGACCCGTTCGGTGAAG
Source organism: Gammaproteobacteria bacterium (assembly GCA_011321985.1). Taxonomy (GTDB): domain Bacteria; phylum Pseudomonadota; class Gammaproteobacteria; order SZUA-229; family SZUA-229. Next base: position 636 of record DROB01000181.1, read on the forward strand.
AAATGTATAAAAAATACAAAAAATGGTGTGATGATTATTTTTATATAAAACACCGTGATGAACAACGCGGTATCGGCGGACTGTTCTTTGATGATCTTAACGAAGAAGGTTTCGAAAAAAGTTTCGCATTCATGCAGAGTGTCGGTAACCACTATATAGAAGCTTACCTGCCGATCGTTCAACGCAGAAAGAATGATGCTTCTACTGAACAGCAGCGTGATTTTCAATTATACCGCCGTGGTCGTTACGTAGAATTCAATCTAGTCTATGACCGAGGAACTTTGTTTGGCTTACAGACAGGAGGTCGCACCGAGTCCATCCTGATGTCGCTACCACCCGTCGTCCATTTTGAGTACGACAGACAGGAACCCGAAGGTACAGAAGAAGCTCGATTGTACGATTATTACTTAAAACCCAGAGACTGGTTATCCTGATCCCTGCATCAGGATAATCGAAAGACCCATTCGAATATTTTATGGGTACTTTAATGTGGCCACATCATCCCCATGCGGAAAACCGTGGTTTGCAAACCGCTCCTACAAGGGTGTATCGTCTGCAGGAGCAGAATTTATTCCGCGATACCACTCATCGCAAGTTTAACCAGGGGTACCCTGACTATTTTTCTGTTGTAGCTTAACGACATTATTATTGGGTAATTCTGCCAACGGCAATGAAACATAATTCCCCTGTACTTTATCAACACCACATATCTTGAGCAGTCTTACGATCTCGGGACTTTCTACATATTCTGCTACGGTATACCGGCCTAGCGAATGCGCAACATCATTCATCGCTGTCACTATCGCCCTATCAGTAGCCCCCCTTGCCATACTCTTAACAAATTGACCATCTATCTTTACGAAATCTGTAGGTAAGTTTTTGAGTTGAGAGAAGGAACAGAAACCCGAACCAAAATCATCCAGAGAGAAACGACAGCCCATCTTTCTCAGCTCCCCGATAAAATCATTTGCATCTTCGAGATTAGCGATAGCACAGGTCTCTGTTACTTCGAAGGTTAGTGACTGCGGATTAACATCGTACTGTCCTATCAGGGTCTTGATCTTTTCCATCGAATCATCGCTATCGACGGTATGACCTGAGATATTGATCGATAATCGAATTTTTTTACTCGACGCTCCCGTAGCCACCACTTCCTGCAATGCATTCTCCAACACCCACATATCGATATCCGTCATCAGATTAAAACGTTCTGCTGTAGGGATAAAACTATCCGGGTAATGCAACTCACCATTCTCATCGACCATCCTGACCAGCACTTCGTAACTATATATCTTATCCACATCATTTAGATGACGCTGCCACAGAACACCATCCTGTGCCGGCAGGTTGATAAGATCGATATCCTCCATGCGCAGGATCGGCTGATAGTGAAGGACAAAACTGTCTTTTTCCAGTGCTTCCTTGATGCGCGCTGACCATCCGAGCTCACTGCCCATCGCATTACGCTCGTCACTCTCTTTCTCGTACAGATGTGTCTGATTCCTACCCATACGCTTTGATATATGGCAGGCGATATCCGCATTCGCCATCACATCACCGGCTGTAATATCGGGCGCATCCATTAAGGCGACACCAAAACTGGCGTTGACATGATACATCTTGTCCTCATGGTGCACGCGCAGATTCGACAGTGATTTCCTTATCTCATCGGCAATATTAATGGCCAGATCCTCATCGACATTTTTCAGGATGAGAGCAAATTCATCTCCACCGATACGCGCTGCAATATCATGGCGGCGCAACTGTTTATTAAGCTCCTGACTCAAATCGACGAGCAACTGGTCACCCACTTCGTGGCCCGCTGTATCGTTAACATATTTAAATCGGTCAAGATCAAGATAGACTACCGCACACATGATGCCTGAACGCTTTACATTACTGAGCTCTTTTTCCAGGCAATTCTCAAAATATCGACGGTTATATAAGCCGGTTAAATGATCATGCGTGGCCTGCCAACGCAGTTTTTCTTCCATCATCTTTCTTTCAGAGATGTCACGGAAAGCGATGACAGAGCCTTCTTTTTTATCAGCCACCAACAACGGGTATAACGTGCAGTCAACCGGGAGCTCCTTACCGTTCTGATGGCGGAACTGTGTCTCCCAGCCGCTCAGTGGTTCACCTGAATAATACGCATTTTTTAACAGATCACTACCGGCATCTCGGTGGCTGACATGAAAAGCCTCACTGGCATTCACCCCTAATAATGGCTTCACATCATGTAGCCCCAACACTTTTAGCGCGGCAGGATTCATAAAAGTAATGAGGCCATCTTTATCTACACCATAAACACCTTCACCAACGGATTCCAGGATAGCGGCCAGGTTCTCACGTTGTTTTTCGATAGAACGCTGAACCTCGATGAAACGGCGCATACCTGATAGACGCGCCAGAAATAATTCTTCGGCTTCGTTCTTAAACATACACTCGATAGCACCTGCCTGCAGACAGTCACGGATAACAGAATCCAGGTAGGTTCCCGTTATGACGGCTGTCCGTATCTCCGAGGTCTGAGGGTCATCACGTAATTTCTGGCAGAGCACATACCCGTTCTGCTCAGGCATAAAATAATCGACGATCGCAATATCTATCTTTTCATCATGTGCGAGCGTGTATGCTTCCTCGACTGAACTTGCCGTTAACACCCGATAGTTATTCCGTTCGAGTAGCCGCTGATAATAGACACGTATACTCCTGGAATCATCAACGAATAATATACTGATCCTGCATTCTTCACGGTAGGTCTTACGCTGCTCTATCACTGGCTCCCGCGACTCGGGATCAAGCATTGCTTCCAGTGATGATACGACTTCCTGATAATTTTCCCAGGGGATCAAAGCCGTTGTCTTACGTGTACTCATCCAGTTAAGTAACTCCAGCTCAGCATCGTTAGATAGCAGGATAACGGGAACCTCGCTATATGGCTCACGGTCCAGGATGACAAGGAGTTGTTTGGATTCTTCGAAATGTTCGTAGTTTGGCCAACCCACCAGTATGGCGTGTAGTTGCTGCCGGCTGGACTGAAGTGACTCTATCGCCGCCTCAAAACTGTTAGCACTAACCAGCTCATAGCCCTGTTTCTGTAAAGTTTTACCCAGCATGTATCGCAACGTAGCGGATTCTTCGACAATAAGAACACGTTGCTTTGTGACGCTATCGGACATGCTTTTCCCCAAAAGACAAAATGAGCAATTCGCTGGAATTGCAGCTGGCGGGGATAATCAGCAGCCTAAAGACTTAGACCGGGTGCTCATCCCGAATTTGATCACAATTAACACCTGAAGAGTCCTGCACGAAATAGATTTGCATCATGGCGAGACAAAAATTGCCAAAAAATGCAGTTCACACAGAGCCTGGCGCTGTGTACCCCGTATTTTGAGGCCATTTTTAACGCCGCCACAGCGTGAAAGATGCTTCGTGTAAAGCTCCCACCTTATTTATAGCAATTCAGGCTGAAAATACCAGCATTACAGGAACAATATCACCAACAAAAAAGCTGGCGTTTCGCCAGCTTTTTTGTTTTCTGCCACGGAAAAACTTATGCGCCGCCGCATTTACCCTCGCCACACTTGCCATCTTTGGCCTTGGACTTGGCTTTGTCTTTAGCTTTCGCTTTATCACCACCACATTTGCCTTCACCACACTTACCGTCTTTGGCTTTCTTGTCACCACCACACATACCTTCAGAGGTTGACATGGCAACATTATCACCCGTGTTCAGCATCTGCATGCTAAACGGATTTTCAGATGCATTCGCGTTTGCAGCGGCGAAAGATGCCGCAATGGCCGCACTTGCTGCGATCGTTGTTATTTTTTTCATAGTTTACTCCTGGCAAAATTTACCTTTCTTAAAATTATAATAACCATCAGATTTTGAGATACAAAATTATGGATACCGGCTTTGAATGCCGGCAAAGGTAAAAGTTCAGCCTGATTCTAATATTTTATCTTTTTCTGATAATTTATGGATAAATCAAGGGCACCTCTATTAATCAGAACTCCCCTATATCTGCGGCTATTCCAGCAATCAGCAACGGATATAACCGCTGCTCCAATCAGTTCAAGCCCGCACGAACAGCTTCGATGACCTCAGATTCGATCTTGATAAACAGCTCTCTCGCTGCACTATCCTGTGCGATAGTGCTGGGACGGTTAAACAGTACCGTGGTCTTGCCATCGCGTTCGATCAATGTCAGATGCAGGGGACAAAAACCGAGCATGTTCGGATCCAGATTACTGACTTTATTCGCATACCAGCCATTGCAGAAGACCATGCTGCGGATCACCGAGATATTATTCCGGTTATAATCCTCACCCCATTTATCTGAGAAACGAGCGAGATTGGCACCGATATCAGGCTCAAACACCACAAAAAACCGCGCATCTTCCAGGCTTTTATAGACTGCATCATAAACGGCTGAAACCGGTTTTTCTACGGTCTGACTGTACACAGCAGTATTTTTTGCCTCCGCATAAACCATTGTCATAGAAAACATCAATACCAGGGCCAGCAGCATTTTTCCTGTCATCTTCATCTTTATTCTCACTATGGATTTGTAAGCATCGTATTATGCCACCAAATTTACTGTCTGTTACAATAGACACTATTTTAACGATAAAACCCTGTGGAGCTAATCGTGGCTAAAACCGGTCATTACTCAGCAACCCGCATGCGTCGGATGCGACGCTGTGATTTTTCACGCCGATTGATGCGGGAGAACACCCTGTCCTGCAACGATCTCATCTACCCGATGTTCGTCATCGAAGGTAATAACCGACGTGAGGCTGTAGACTCCATGCCTGGCGTGGAACGTGTCAGTATCGATCAGCTCCTGCTCGAAGCCAGGCAATGTTTTGAACTTGGCATCCCGGCTATTGCACTTTTCCCGGTAGTCTCTCCCGATAAAAAATCCGATGATGCGGCTGAGGCCTACAACCCGCAGGGCCTGGCACAGAGTGCTGTTAGAGAATTGAAAAAAGAGCTTCCGGAACTGGGAGTCATCACTGATGTTGCTCTCGACCCGTTTACCCTTCACGGACAGGATGGTCTCACCGATGAGACTGGATACGTATTAAATGACGAAACGGTCGAGGTGCTGGTCAAGCAGGCTTTATCACACGCGCAGGCCGGCGCTGATGTGGTCGCGCCTTCTGACATGATGGACGGACGTATCGGCGCTATCCGCCACGCTCTCGAAGAAAAAGGTTTTGTCCACACTCGCATCCTCTCTTATTCGGCGAAATATGCATCAAGTTTTTATGGCCCTTTTCGAGATGCGGTTGGCTCTACTAAAAATCTGGCAGGGGGCAATAAATACAGTTACCAGATGGACCCTGCCAATTCCGATGAAGCCCTGCACGAAGTCGAACTCGATATCGCTGAAGGGGCGGACATGTTCATGGTAAAACCCGGGATGCCCTATCTCGATATCGTACGCCGCGTCAAAGATACCTTTGCGATTCCAACCTATGTCTATCAGGTGAGCGGTGAATATGCCATGTTAAAAGCGGCTGCTCAGAATGGCTGGCTCGATGAAAAATCCACTGTGCTGGAGAGCCTGATCGGTTTTAAACGCGCGGGCGCAGACGGCATCCTGACTTACTATGCAAAGACCGTCGCGCAATGGCTTAAACAGGAAAGCGGGCAGTAATGACCCCACATCAGGATCGTTACGCTGTTTTTGGCAACCCCATCGAGCACAGCAAATCGCCGCAGATACACACCCTGTTCGCACGGCAGACAGGACAGTCACTGGTATACACCGCCGAACGGGTGGAACCGGATAAGTTCAGGCAGGCCGTGGAAGATTTCATTAACGATGATGGCAAAGGCCTGAACATAACCGTGCCCTTTAAAGAGGATGCGTGGTCATGTGCAGCCAGGCGCAGTGACCGGGCGCAGCGTGCCGGTGCCGTCAATACCCTGGTGTTGCAGGATGATGGCCGCCTGTATGGTGACACTACCGATGGCGTTGGTCTGGTGCGCGACCTTATGCAGAATCACGACATCGCTTTGTCCGGCAAAGACATCCTTATCATCGGTGCCGGAGGTGCCGTTCGAGGAGTGCTGGAAGCTATCCTCGAACAACAACCTGCAACCTTATTGATCGCCAACCGGACAAAACAGAAAGCCGTGCAACTCGGCGAGACTTTTTCAGATCTGGGCCATATCCTCGGCTGTGGTCTGGATGAGATAGAACAACAGCGTTTCGATATTATAATCAACGGGACCTCCGCCAGTTTAAAGGGAGATATACCGTCATTACCCGATTCTATCTTCAGAAAAAACAGTTGCAGTTACGACATGATGTACGCAGCCCGGGCAACACCCTTTCAGCAGTGGTCAGCAGATCATGGTGCAACAGAATGCTTCGATGGCCTGGGCATGCTGGTCGAACAGGCAGCAGAATCTTTTTACCTCTGGCGTGGCGTACGACCGAAAACAGCACCTGTGATAAAACAGTTACGTATCGCATTATCCACCACATAAAAAAAGGCGCTCATCCGAGCGCCTAAAACACCAAGCACAACACATAATCTACCAGGCGATAGAATAAGTCGCCTGCAGAATAACCGCACTCAAATCCGGGGTAGCTTCACCCGGCCGGGGTACTTTTGAGTTATCGTTCATCTGCTGCATATATTCACCGCGCAAGCTGAACTTACTGTTTTTTGATAATTTCATCCCATACGACAGGCCATAGGTCACACTGTCAAAGGCACCGATACGATAATCACTACTGGCATAGCGTAGATTAACATTGCCACTGGCATCGATATCCGTCCCCTGGACCAGATCATGTTTATAGAAGTCGGCACTGGTCTGTGTGTAATACCGGATGTGTGGTTGCAGATATTTACTGGAACCCAGCTCATAGCGATATCTTAGATTCACGGTATGAGAGTCAATACCCCAGTCATCGGTATAATAACGATAGGACAGGTTGATAACATCTTCGGTCAGATGATGCACGCCACGTATGAAGACGATATCTCTCGTACGTTTATCCGGGCGCTGCTCGAACAGATAAGGCAGATCATTCACATCCAGCCAGGCGCCGACTAACGGTTCGTTGGTGTTCGGGTCGATGACTGACAATACCTTGTTATAGTCATTCTGGTAACCTGAAGATATACCATGGGTAAAGTTCAACTGGACCAGTGTCGAGCGGTTTATGATCTGCGTAACACCGAGGATAAAATCAGTAGAGGTCTTGGTATCACTGTTACCTAGACGCTGCTGATCACTCGTAGCACGGCGCATCGGATTGAGACCCGAGGGAATATCACCGATCGGGTTAATGGTATCGAAGGTCACTGCCGCACCGGCGGCTAGCGTAGTATTTTTATTGTTAAAATTATACTCATAAGTCGCACTGCCGCCTAAAGACGTATAATCCACTTCGCTGGAAAAACTGGCACCCAGGAGCACACTGGATAAGCGATTGATGGGCTTATTCCACTCGCCGGTCACTGCCAGACGGGTGTCTCTGAAAGTTTTACTCAACGGCAGCTCACCCGGCTTAACCGTATACTCACCTTCAGATTCTCCGTCATCATCCGACTTACTGCCACCTGATGGTTCTGTAAAGGTCTGCACCACTGTCGACTTATGCGCACCATTAGGCGTTGCACCCGTCAATGCATCCACGACTACCTGAAAATTAATATATTCATCATCACCCAGATCAACCTGCGCCCGGACCGATGGCTCAAATGCACTGACCCGGCCACCGCTTTCTGCATAATATAAAAATGCACTATCGACATCCCAGCCTTCTGCTGCGACTGCTGCTGGACTACTCACCTGCAGCAGGGCACATGAAGCAAGACTGATCTTGCCGCTAATCTTCTTTAATTGCACCCGCAACCTCCACCACCGACTCCCTGCCCACCACTGGAGGCCTCTTTACTGAAATAGATATGCTCATCATAAAAATTATCGTAATAATTAGGTACCGGCTGCATGGAATCCTTCGCCAGCAGATCCCGTTCCCAGGGTTCGACACCCAACGAACTGCAGGCCGTCAGAAATACGAAGAAAATCAGTAGATATAATCTATTCATCATCACATCACCCGTTATTTACCTAACAGCTCCCGAATACTCTGTTCCAGTTTTTCTTTATCTTTCTCTCTAAAACCGATATGAGAGCCATAGAGTTTGCCATCTCGATCGATCAGGTAACTGCTTGGCATGCCCTTCAATTTATATTCTGATGCGATATCACCGCTCTCATCAAAAGCGACGGTGAAATTTACGTCCATCGCCTTGATGAATTCATCCGCTAATGCCCTGTCCTTATCCAGATTGACTGCCAATACCTCAAAACCCTGATCTGCCATATTTCTCTCCAGATCACGCAACCAGGGGAAGGATTTCTTGCAGGGCTTACACCATGATGCCCAGAAATCCAGATAGACAACCTTACCTTTAAACTGTTCAAGAGTTACACGGCCATTCATCCCTGGCAGGTCTATCTCGGGGGCCTGCGCCAGCGCAGCAAAGCTGTTATGAGCCGACAACATAGAAACAAATAAAATACAGGATATTAATTTTTTCATGGTAAGTTACATATAATTTTCTAATGAACGCATATTAATCAATCTTTCTTAAACAAATCTTAATCCACCTTGATTCAGGCCATCAATACCATTACCTTAATAAAGCCTTAAGGCCACCTCTATAAATTGATTGTGACCTCTGGTTTTAAGCTCAGCCCAGAATCAAGGCACGCTTTCGAAGCTATGCTCATTGCATGTCAAGAAAGTACAACGCAAGGTATGGGATGAGCTTGAAGCCCCGAAGGGTGCGGCCTGAAGCATGTAGCTGTAAGGCCACGCAGAGGGCATAATCAATTTATAGAGGTGCCCTTAATATAGAAAGAGCACTATAATTGACGTATCAGGCAACCGGCATCCTACTTTTATGAGAATTCTACTGGTCGAAGATGACAACTTACTAGGCGATGGCCTCTGCTCTGGACTACGCCGTGAAAAAAATGTTGTCGACTGGGTTAAGAATGGTGAGACCGCCCTGTCTGCGGTAATCGATACACAATATGATTGCATCATCCTGGATATCGGCCTGCCCAGGATGAACGGCTTTGATGTATTGCAAAAAATACGGGAATCCAAAATCGATACACCCGTTCTTATCTTGACAGCACATGATGGCACGAATGAACGGGTCAAAGGTCTGGACACCGGTGCCGATGATTATATGGTCAAACCTTTTGAATTCACCGAACTGTGTGCACGGCTTCGCGCCCTGGCACGTCGTGCACGTGGTAAAGCATCAGAGGCTCTCCAGTATAATAATATCAGGATCGATACTGCCGCTTATACTGTAGAGTACAACGATGAAGAAGTGCCCCTGTCACGCAGGGAATTTACACTGCTGATCGAATTGATAACGAATCAGGGTCGCGTCTTATCGAGACACTACCTCGAACAGAAACTTTATAGCTGGGGTGATGAGATAGAGAGCAATACCATCGAAGTATATATCCACCACCTGCGAAAAAAATTTTACTCTGATCTGATAAAAACCGTACGTGGTATCGGTTACATCGTTGCCAAAGAATAGGAAAACGCTGATCATTGCGGTCACATGAAATAGTGCAGGCCTGACCGTACAGACACTACTCTAAATCTCTTTTAACAAAAAAGCTGCTTACGGCGCTTAGCGGACTTTTAATCTCCAAACAACAACCAGCCTGTTCAGGTTTAATCTAATACAGATCAATGGATGCATTATCTGTTTCTTGACTTGATAAACGCATCAAACGCATCTATCGCTAATGGCTTGCTGATCAAAAATCCCTGTATCGTGTCACAGCCGAGTTCGACCAGCAGATCGAGCACAGACTGTCTTTCGACCCCTTCGGCAACAACCGTCAGACCCAGATTGTGAGCCAGCTCTATGGTCGAGTGCACGACCGCCTGATCATCTTTATTATCCACCATCTCTCTGATGAAGGACTGATCAATCTTCAACTCACTCACCGGCAAACGCCTCAATCGACTCAGAGATGAATAACCGGTTCCATAATCATCGATGGATAGTTCCACACCCAGCGCACAGATGTGCTCCAGCACGTCAGCCAGACGATCAAATTCAGATAAGAATAAATTCTCTGTTATTTCGAATGTCAGTAAATTACCGTCATGATTATTTTTGATGACGCGATCGATATTCTCTTTGAACCCGGGGTTCATCAAGGTTTGGGGTGAAAGGTTAACCGCTACACGCATAACGCCGATCGTCTTCGACCATTCTTTTGCCTGCTTCAATGCGGTCTCGATAGCCCAATAGGTATACTCATCGATCAGGCTGTTATCTTCCAGTACACGGATAAAGATACTGGGCGGTACCTCCCCATGCCTCTCACTGGTCCAGCGCCCCAGTGCTTCGACTGCGACCACTTTCCCGGTCTTTGCATCGACCTTAGGCTGATAATGCAACTCGAACTGTTTTTTCTCCAGTGATTTACGCACCTCTACGATCATGGCCAATAAACTTTTTGCCGAATGATCATTTTCCGGATTGTACACACAAACATCTAACTTACTGCTTTTGGCTTCATGCATAGCAAGATCGGCATGACTGAGTAGATGGCTTATCGTGGTTCCGTGTTCCGGGTATATCGCAACACCGGTACTGGCATTAACCACCATATTTTGCTGACTGACGGTAAATTCATTTTTCAGACCACTGATGAACTGCTCCGCACGATGCGTTACCTGCAGCAAGTCCTGATCCGGCAGGATAATGATAAATTCATCCCCGCCCAGCCGTGCCAGTGTTTCGTTATGACGGATACCTTTCTCGAAACGCCGCGCTATCTTATTCAGCAGATCGTCACCTCGATCATGGCCCAGGGCATCATTGAAATCTTTGAAGCTGTCGATATTGATCAACAGGATGCCGATCGTGCTGTCGTTTCGTTCTACCTCTGATATCTCTCTGGATAATCGGTCGTATAACAGGGTACGGTTAGGTAGACCGGTGACTGAATCAAACAACGATAGATATTCCAGCTCTTTACTGCTCTCGATAAGCTGTTTGTTCACCGTCTCCAGTCGATGGCGGTAATCTTCATTCAACTTATGTGATGCCTCCATACTCTTCACTGCCATCGCGTTTTCTATCGCGATAGATACGATACTGGCAAATAGCTGCAACAGGTTCAGGTCTTTTTTATCGAAGCTACCGCCGCCGGTTTTATTCAGCCCGGCTATACCACCCAGAAAATGCCGCTTCCCCTGTAACGGCACCAGTATCATGGTACCGACTTCTTTTTCCCATCGATTTTTTTCTTCATCACTGAGCTCGTTCAACATCCCCTGCCACCAGGGCCTCTTATGCTTCCAGACCCAGCCACAAACCCCAAATTCAAGAGGCAGAGACTCACCGATAATCTCTTCCGAATTGGCACCGGCACCCCCTCTATATGTATAAGTGGCACAGTTGTCATCCAGTAAGGGGATGAGCAGTGTATCGGCATTAATCAATTTACGCGCACGCTCAGACACGATCTGAAAGACCTTATCCAGGTCAAGCTCACCACCTATTTCAGTAAAAGTTTGCTGCAATAACTCAATCTCCGTCTCTTTCTGCTGGAGATTTCTACTGAGATCAATAATATTTGTGGTGGTTTCGTTATTCACTAACACCTAGACCTATTCCAATAATAATCAATGGCTTACAATCACCCGTAGCGCAAAGTATAGTACAGATAATAGCCTTATAGTCAGGAACAGGTCACAAAATCACGCATTCATTACAGTTTTCTGGCGAGGGTAAAATACAGAGAATGCTCAGGCAGTGTGACGGTTTTTTAGCGTCACATAGTGTTGTGCTGAATAACCAAGAAAAGCTTTTTCTTTGTCCGTGAGCTCACGTATCCGCTTCACCGGGCTACCCAGCCACATATAACCCCCGTCGAGCACCTTGTTCGGTGGTACCAGGCTGCCCGCACCCACCATCGCACCGGATCTAACGACAGAGCCATCCAGCACCACCGAACCCATGCCGATCAGGCACCGGTCTTCGACCGTACAGGCATGCAGGACCACATTATGCCCGACGGTCACATCATCACCGACCTCTAACTTAAATCCACCCGGGGCATATTCACTGTCATGGGTAACATGTAAGATACTGCCATCTTGTATATTGCTACGTCTACCGATGGTGATCGAATGGATATCGCCACGCACGGAACAGCAGGGCCACACCGAACTGTCTTCACCGATAACGACATTGCCAGTGACAACAGCACTGTCATCGATAAAGGCGGTTTCATCGATCTGTGGATTATGGCCTTCAAAAGAACGGATATTTCGCATGGTATTCACTCGGTTTTATTGGCTGTTATTATAAAGGGCACCTCTGTTAATTGATTGCACCCTAAAAACTATCTCACTGATTTAGCTACTACGCGGCTGAATCAGGTAAAATTACTCCGATGGCTAAATCTCCCTCAAACCTGGAACGTATCGCTGGTCTGCGACCAAAAATAGCAAATATCTGGCGACAGAGCCGCACCTTTTTGAACGAACTGTTCAGCGTACTTCTCGAGCAGTTAAAAATCGTTTTTCGGGGTTTATTACTGATTTTTTCATTCCTCATAGAAAAAACCGACACGTTCGTCGATTATATCGCCAATCACCCATTACTGGATACTTTCGAGGCTGGCGTTCAAGGCTTATCAGCCAGATTCAGAGAACTAGTGAGATTACTCAAACAAGAGATAGCACTATTCAAAAAAAGCAAAGTATATATAAAAGCCCGCCTCTACGCCCAACTGACACGATTGGATAAACCTATCGGCATCCTCTTACTGCTGTGGCCCACACTGATCGCCTTATGGATCGCAGCCAAAGGCTGGCCCGACCCTCTGGTTCTATTCGTGTTTATCATGGGTGTGGTATTGATGCGCTCCGCCGGGTGCGCGATAAACGACTACGCCGACCGCGAGATCGACGGCAAGGTTAAACGCACCACACAACGCCCGATCGCCAGTGGAAAGATCACCGGAAAAGAGGCCCTGCTGGTTTTTGCCACACTCAGCCTGCTCGCATTTATCCTGGTGTTGCTGATGAACACGCTGACCATCATCATGTCACTGGTCGGTGTTTTTCTCGCGGTCAGTTATCCTTTCATGAAGCGTTACCACTATCTACCACAGGTCCATCTAGGTGCGGCATTCGGCTGGTCTGCACCGATGGCCTACGCCGCACAGGCAGGTGAGGTTACCGCGATAACCTGGTTGATCTTTCTAGCCACCATCTTATGGGCAACGGCTTACGATACGATGTACGCCATGGTCGATTATGATGACGACATCAAGATAGGCGTTAAATCGACCGCGATCTTATTTGGCAATCAGGATAAATTAATTATCGCCGCCATACAGGTCCTATTGATATTAAATTTACTACTCATCGGTCACCGCGCCGAGCTGAGCGGATTTTATTACCTGGGTGTCACCGCCGCCAGCATATTTGCCGTATACCAGCAATATCTGATAAAAGACAGAGACCGTGATTTATGCTTTAAGGCTTTTTTGAACAATAACTGGTTTGGCATGGCTCTGTTTATCGGTGTTTTTCTGGACTACCAGTTTTCAGCAGTTATCTGAGATATCCCTCTGCCATAGAGCTATCTCAAAAACTCAAAACATTCCTCAACCAGAAACGATATTTTTTATTAACCTGAATACTGAGTGCTAACTTCTAGCATTCGCGGTTTACAAACCGCTCCTACATACACGCACCTGTAGGAGCGGAATTTATTCCGCGAAC
>DROB01000182.1 GCA_011321985.1 Gammaproteobacteria bacterium
ATGCGGCAAGCAGCCTGAAAGATATCGAGCTGAAAGATCTGTATTTTGGTGAGGTGCTCTACTACGCTTATCAGGACCTGCATTTCGATGCGCTGGCCAGACTCGATTCTGAACTATCACAATACTACGAACTCGATGAGTCAGAGCTGGACCCTTTTCACAATCACATAACCCAGGCGGAATTCTCCGTCGGAGATATAGAACTGCAATACCGCATGAATCAGCGGGCAGGCAGGGCGATACAGGCTGTATTAGGTGAGGGTATTGATCTGGCGATACGTAACCAGGCAGCTCTGGCACTGGCTCGTGTGTTCTATAAGAAAAATGATGCACAGAGCACGCTATACGCATTACAACTGATCCGTGATGAACCGGAAAAATCCCGTTACGAAAAAAAATATTCACTCGATGTCTTACGTGGGAAGGAACCTGAATCATTCAGGACGGACGTGGCCTACCTTCGTGCTCTGGCCAACATCGATGTCGGTAAATTCACCGAAGCGGTAAAAGAGCTCCAGCTTTTGCGAAAAGAAAAAAGCCTGAAAGGTTTTGTTTTATACAATCTGGGCATCGCGTTGATACAGAGTGGTCAGGAACAGGAGGGTATGGATGTGCTGGATGAGCTGGGGCAAATGGAACTCAGTGATGACAGCCTGCTCGCACTCCAGGATAAGACAAATCTAAAACTGGCCTATCGCTATCTCGATGAAGGTGATGCGCGGCAAGCGCAGAAACATTTTGAGCGTGTCCGCCTGGACGGACCTTATTCGAACCGTGCTCTATTAGGTGCGGGTTGGGTCGCCGTGTCACTCGGACGGTTTGATCGGGCACTGGTGCCGTGGTCGATATTGCACGACCGGGAAAAAACGAATTATTCGGTACAGGAAGTGCTGATGGCGGTGCCTTATGCTTATAGCAAGCTGAACGCACATGGCAAAGCAGCAAATCTTTATGATCATGCGATGGATGTTTTTGCCGAGCAGATCGATAGTCTGGACAGTTCCATCAAGTCTATCCGTAAAGGCAGGTTCCTCAGTGCCCTGTTAGATCAAAGGTCTGATAAAGATGTTAACTGGGTGGTAAATCTGCGAGAGCAGCCGGATACCCCTGAGACCCGCTACATCCTCGATATGATGGCCTCGCGTGATTTTCAGGAATCTTACAGGAATTATAAAGACCTGGCAGAGTTACGGCATCATCTCGATAAATGGCTCTCTGATCTGAGGGTGTATGAAGAGATGATCGATCTCCGGCGTGCATATCAGGAGCCTCTGCTTCCGGTCGTCGAGAAAGAATTTAAAAAACTGGATGCAAGGGTCACGCTTCGACTGGAGCAGCGAGAAAACCTGGCGACCAAATTAAAAAATATGTTGATAGCACCACGTCCCGAGTATCTGGCAACCTCGATCGAGCGTCAGGCATTAGATACGATTACCGCACTGGAGGAGATCATCGAGACGAATCCTGAGCTGGTCGATGGGCAGGTGGTTCGGCGAGAGAAAAGACTGCGTGGTATCTTGCTATGGCGCGTCCGCAGTGAATATGATCAGCGACTGACTGATGCCTATAATGATCTTATCTCACTGGATAAGATCATCGAAGGGTTGAAGTTACGATACAACTCATTCGTGCGTACTCGTCAGGCGGCAACACAGAGCTATGAAGGTTATCTTATCCCCATCCGGAAACTGAGGACTCGGTTATTTACGGCACAACGTAAGCTCAAAGGCGTGATGGCAAAACAGGGGCGGTTGCTCGAGACGATGGCGATCAACGAACTTGATATCAGGCGTAAACGACTCGAAGAGTACCAGATAAAAGCCCGTTTTGCCCTGGCTGAAAGTTATGACCGAGCCACCAGGGCGACGCTGGATGAAGAGATCGAAAAACAGCTCGAGGCTAGAAAATCACAGGAACAGAAATTGAAAGATGAGAAGGTCAGGAAGCAGGTCGAGGATAAAGCAGGGCAGGAGCCGGAGATAGAACCTCTTTTCGAAGACGAGGAACCTGTAAAGAAGAACTCGGCCTTCAAGGACAGGCTGTTGGGTCGGTAGTCTCATGAGAAGCCAGAAGATTATTCGATTAGCGATCATCACCATCAATGTCCCATTGGCATTGATGCTGGTTTCGTGTGCCACGACAAAGACCGAGGGGACACTGGCTAGCCTGAATGATGTCAGGTTTGAGGTGAAAGAAGAAAAGGTCAGTGACAGTCTCGATAAAGCGATGGCGAGCTATGAGGCTTTTTTAAAAGAGACTCCAGAAACCGAGATGACTCCAGAGGCGCTGCGCCGCCTGGCAGATCTGAAGATACAGAAAGAGTATGAATCGGAAGATATCGGCGAGCCACAGCAGAGAGAACAGCAGGCGGTGAAAGCTTCGCCTGTCGCAGATACTGATAACATGCAACCGATCATCGACAGTGCATCGCAGGCGACGGCTATCCAGACACCAGAGACGGGATTCGTCCCCGTCGTTGCCGATAAGGAAAGAGAAAGTGTTGCGACCGAAGGTGGCCCCATCGCTGACATAAGCGAGAGTGAAAAAGCCTTCAGTGATCGTGCAGGTAAAAAAATAGACCTGGGTCGTCCGGGGCGAAAGAAGATCAGTGCGGCAGGGGCTGAGACAGGAGAAGATACGGTTGACCTGCAGGCGGCGGGTGCGAAGGAAGCGATAGAACTCTATAAGGGCCTGTTGAAAAAGTACCCACTGTTCGAACGCAATGACCAGGTGTTATATCAACTGTCTCGTGCGTATGAAGAGACGGGTGAGACCGAGGCCGCGATGGAAACACTGGAGCTACTGATAAAAAAATATCCGCAATCAAGGCATATAGATGAAGCGCAGTTTCGCCGTGCAGAATATTTTTTCACACGGAAAAAGTTTCTGGACTCAGAAGAATCTTATCAGGCAGTTATCGGTGGCGGAGAAGGTTCTGAATTTTATGAGCTGGCTCTCTATAAACAGGGCTGGTCTTTCTTCAAACAGGAATTGTATGAAGAAGCATTGCGGGATTATATCAAGATGCTCGATTATAAGATCGATAATGGTTATGATCTCGAAGATATCGAGAACAAGATCGAGAGGAAACGTATCGATGATACCTACCGTGTCATCAGTCTGAGTTTCTCTTACCTCGGTGGTGCTGATTCCATCGTGGAGTTTTTTGACAAACATGGGCATCGTTTCTACGAGGCCAGCATCTATAGCCACCTCGGTGAATATTATTTAACCAAGCGTCGTTATTCGGATGCGGCTCAGTCGTACCAGGCTTATATCGATCGCAACCCGGTATCAAAAGAATCACCTTATTTCAATATCCGCATCATCGAGATCTACAAAAAAGGCGGTTTCCCACGCCTGGTCGTCGATGCTAAAAAAGACTTTTCGAAAACATACAGTCTGGATTCGAATTACTGGACCTTCTTCGATATCAATGACAATCCGACCGTGCTGGCGTTCCTGAAATCCAACCTCATCGATCTGGCGAATCATTATCATGCCCTGTATCAGGATAAGCGCCTGCGAAAACAAAAAGAGGAAAACTATCAGGAAGCGATATACTGGTATCGTGAATACCTGTCTTCCTTCCCTGAAGAGAAAGAAGCGCCAGGGCTCAATAATCAGCTGGCAGGCCTGTTACTGGAACACAAAGACTTTCTCGGTGCAGCGACCGAATACGAGCGCACAGCATACAATTACCCTGCGCATGACGAATCATCCAGTGCAGGTTATGCGGCGGTGTATGCTTATCGAGAACATCTGAAAGTAGCAGACCAGTCACAACGTAATATCATCAAGCGGGAGATCATCAGGACTTCGCTCAAGTTCGCTGACTATTTCCCTGCACATAAACATGCAGCCATCGTTTTAGTCGCCGCCGTGGATGATCTGTATGCACTGGAAGATTATGAACAGGCGATCAAGTATGGTCGGCGGGTCATCACTGTTTATCCGGATGCGGATAAAAAATTACGGCGTTCGGCATGGATGGTGGTGGCGCACGCCTCATTTGATACGGCAAGTTATAAAGATGCTGAGCAGGCATATATGGAGACGCTGGCTCTGACCGACAGGAAAGACAAGAGTTATGTCTCGCTTACCGAAAACCTGGCGGCTTCGGTCTATAAACAGGGAGAACAGGCGAGAAAGCTGGGTGATCATAAAACAGCAGCGGAACACTTTCTGCGGGTAGCAAAAGTAGCCCCCGATTCGAAAATACGACCTACGGCTGAATACGATGCCGCTGCATCCCTGATATTACTGAAACAGTGGGCACAGGTTTCCGGTGTACTCGAAGGCTTCAGGAGTCGTTACCCTGAACATGAGTTGCAGAAAGATATCACTAAAAAGTTAGCTATCGTTTATAAAGAAGATGGAAAATACAAGAAGTCAGCTTTGGAGTTTGAGCGTATAGAGAAAGAAAATCCTGATGATGACGCATTGAGGCGTGAAGCTTTATCCCAGGCAGCCGAGCTATACGAAAAAGCTGAAGCACAGGATAATGCTCTACGGGTCTATCTGAAACTGGTGAAATATTTCCCTGAGCCGATAGAAGAAGCGATAGAAGTACGACATAAGATATCAGAGATATATAAATCACGGAATCTGCATAAAAAATACATCGCTGAGCTTAAAGCTATCGTCGCAACAGATGCCGCTGGTGGTGATGGGCGTACCGACCGTACCCGATTCCTGGCAGCGAATGCGGCCCTGATCCTGGCGGAGCCAAAACTCGAGGCTTTCAAGAAAGTGGCACTGGTCAAACCGTTCAAGAAAAATCTCAGGAAAAAGAAAGTACAGATGCGTTCCGCGATCGATGCATATACCCGACTGGTCGACTATCAGGTGGGCGATGTTACGGCGGCCGCGACGTATTACATCGCAGAGATCTATTATGAATTCAGTGTCGCGCTGCTGGAGTCAGAGAGGCCGACAAACCTGAATGATGAAGAGCTGGAACAATATGAACTGGTCATCGAAGATCAGGCTTATCCTTTTGAAGAAAAGGCTATCAGTGTGCATGAGAAAAATACAGAGTTACTGGATGTAGGTGTCTATAATGCATGGATCGATAAAAGTATAATGAAACTGTCGGCCCTGTTACCGGCGCGTTACGGTAAGACGGAACAGGATAGTACTATCATTGACCTGATACAGCCCGGGCGGGTGAATAAGCCCAGGTCCGGCGAGAAATCCAGTAATAAAAAAATAATTTCAGAGCCAGTAGTGGCGGGTGAGTAGGATGCTTGAGGCTCCGATATTTAAAAAATATTTTATCATGAACCGAGCCAGACCCTGGTATATCGATGCGTTACAGAGATGTGCCCTCTGCCTCATGAGTATCGTCCTGTTCTCCTGTACAGGTGGTGAGGTCAGGCAGGAGAAGCAGGATGTCACTGTTATCAAGGAAACATCGAATTATATCGAAGTCGATGCGGATGTGGAGCTTGATTTCAAGAGTGCGATAGCACTGATGAAGCAGGAACAGAATGCCCAGGCTATCGCCGTATTAAAGTCGGTCATCGAACGTGAGCAGCGTCTGCCTGCACCCTTCGTGAACATCGCAATAGCCTATAATAAGATGAAAGATGTAAAAGCCGCCGAGGAAAATCTCATCAGGGCTTTAAAGCTGGATATCGGACACCCGGTCGCCAATAATGAATTAGGACTGCTCTATCGAAAGGCGGGTAAATTTAATGCAGCGCGTACAGCGTATCAGAATGCGATCAAAGATCACCCGACTTATTTACCGGCAAAAAGAAACCTTGGGGTCCTATGTGACCTATACTTGCATGACTTCGATTGTGCATTAGAGCAATTTGAAGATTACCTGGAATTAAAGCCCGAAGATAAAACAGTGGCGATATGGGTTGCAGATGTCAAGCGTCGGATCGGGAAATAGTATGTGCATCATTGCAACGAGTAAAAAGTGGTCATCGTTTCTGGCGAAAAAATATGATTCCATACATCTTTCTCGTGTTGGTGGAATTTTTAACCAGCGGGTAAATATTGATATCCTGAGTGATGACATTATGACATTAGACGTTATAATAAAAACGATTTTACTCTGGCTGCTATTGCAGCCACTGGTAATGGCGGAAGAAAAAAAAGTTGATAGCGAAGTAAAAGAGCTGTCAGGTATTTCGATCATCGGTAATAAAGAGGCACCAAAGTCGCTTTATATCGTTCCATGGCAAAACTCAGAAGTCGGGGTTGCGACCAGTTTGAATTCAGGGCTACTGGATGACAGTATGCGTCCTCTGGATAAAGAAGTGTTCTTGCGTGAACTCGATTTCTATGAACTGAGTCATGGTAAAAATTAATAATAATAGTCAATCATGATTCGTTTCATGATTTTTACAGTGAGGAGTACATGATGGATACTATCCAGGGTATTGTGCAGTTTTTCCAGACCGGTGGTACATTCATGTACCCGATTTTAATCGTTTTTGCTTTTGGTGTTGCTATCTGTGTCGAACGGTATATCAAATTATCAGGCATCGGCAGTGCCAATAAAAAGGTCTGGGATAAAGTACATCCTCTGCTCGACGATGGCGATTTTGACACCGCTCGTGACTCGATAGCTAATGATAAATCTGCGATAGCCAGCCTGTTAAATATGGGGCTGGCGCGTCAGGGTTCGGTGCGTCGACGTGATGATATCGAGATAGCCATGGAGGAGAGTATGATGGAGATCATTCCGACGTTGGAGAAACGGACTCCCTATATCGCATTGTTCGCAAACATCTGTACATTACTGGGTTTACTCGGGACCATCATGGGGCTTATCGAAGCGTTTACCGCAGTAGCCAATGCCGATCCTGCTGAGAAAGCGGATCTCCTGTCGGCCAGTATCTCTGTCGCGATGAATACCACAGCATTCGGCCTGATGGCAGCGATCCCACTCCTCATAACACATGCGATGATCTCTTCTAAAACAGGTGAAATTATTGACAGCCTGGAGATGGCTTCGGTCAAAACGTTGAATCTGATTGCAGATTTCGCCAAGCGTCAAGCGGCACTGGCTGCAAAGAATGGCTAGAGGTCATCACTACAAGCGGCCCAAAAAAGAGCCGCCAGAATTAAATATCACGACCTTTCTTAATCTGATGGTGGTGCTCGTACCGTTTCTGCTGATCACGGCCGTATTCTCTCGTATCACCATCATGGAGCTGAGCCTGCCTGCAGGTGAAGGCGGCAAAGTTAGCAACAAGCAGCAGTTGACCATCGAGGTCATCGTTCGAGAAAAAGGCCTGGAAATCAGTAATGGTAAACAGGTACTGGCCCGATTTCCCCTGCTAAAAGCAGAAGAGGTTGAACTGGTCGCCGATGACGAGGGTAGTGTTGATACCAGCAAGTTATATGATCTGGAACTGCTCTCCGAATTTCTGGTTAAGATAAAGTCGAAATACCCCGATAAGACCGA
>DROB01000183.1 GCA_011321985.1 Gammaproteobacteria bacterium
CACTCATGTCTCTTACAGTTAACGGGGCAACAGTGTTATTTAATAATCCTGTAACACGGGACATATTCTGTCCCTGGCAATTTCATACGGTGCTGCTCGACGAACGCAGATAATAACGCATCCATTGGCTCCATGATCTCTTCATCACCTTTCAATTCAAACAGACCATGCTCTTCGATGGCCTGGATACCTTCTTCTTTCACATTACCTGAAACCACACCGGAGAATGCCCGACGCAGATTAGCCGCCAGTTGATGTACCGGCTGATCCTTATGTAATGCTAGCTCCCGCATATTTTCATGTGTCGGATGAAAAGGCTGCTGAAATTGCTCATCGATGGTCAGTGACCAGTTGAAATAGAAAGCATCGTCCAGCTTTTCCCTGAACTCTCGTACCTGTTTCAGTCCTTCCTTCATCTCCCTTGCGACACGCACCGGGTCATCGATGATAATTTTATAACGTTGTTGCACATCGAGGCCCAGTGTATCGAGGATGAACTGGTTGACCTGCTTGAAATAATCTTCAGCACTCTTGGGTCCGGTAAATATCAATGGGAAAGGCATCGAAGCATTATCCGGATGTAATAAGATACCTAATATGTAGAGTATTTCTTCCGTCGTACCCGCGCCACCCGGAAACACGACGATACCATGGCCGGTGCGAACAAAAGCTTCCAGGCGTTTTTCGATATCCGGTAATATCACCAGATCATTGACGATAGGATTCGGTGATTCCGCTGCGATGATACCCGGCTCGGTAATCCCCAGATAACGACCGACACCACTGCGCTGTTTCGCATGACCGATGGTAGCCCCTTTCATCGGCCCCTTCATCGCGCCCGGACCACAACCCGTGCAGATATCCAGATCACGCAACCCCAGTTCATAACCTACCTTCTTGGAGTAGTCATATTCAGGACGACCGATGGAATGCCCACCCCAACATACCACCAGATTAGGTTCCAGCCGTGGTATAAAAATACGTGCATTACGTAATATGTGAAAAACCGCATTAGTCACGTCGACCGACTCACCGAGATTAAACCGGGGTGAATTCACCACTTTGTTATGCACGTAGATGACATCACGCAGCACGGCAAAGATATGCTCATTGATACCCATCATTAATCTTCCATCGACAAAAGCGATGGCTGGCGCATTTTTCAGAGAAAGGAGGATGCCACGCTGACGCTGGATGACTTCTATATCAAAATCCGGGTAACGTTCGAGCAACTCCTTACCATCATCCAGCGCACTACCACAGTTCAGAACCGCCAGCGCACAGTTACGAAAGATCTGCGCCAGCTCACCTTCACTGGTGTCTAATATCCGTTTAACTTCAAACTGAGAAAGGGTTTCAAGCTGACCTTTGGGGGAGATAACAGCATCGACGACATCATACTTCATAATTTTTAATAGCGTGATCTACAGGTTCATATCCAGTTAAAACTTATCCGTTACCGCGCCTTCTGACGCGGAGCAGACCAGTTTAGCGTATTTTGCCAGCGTACCGCGTGTTTCTTTTGCTGCCGGTGCCTTCCATCTACTGAGACGGGTATCGATCTCCTGCTGCGGGATATTCAGATTCAAAGTCCGATTTTCAGCATCGATGGTTATGCCATCACCATCTTCGATAATGGCAATCGGTCCACCGACAGCAGCCTCGGGTGTGACATGACCCACCACGAATCCATGGCTACCTCCAGAGAAACGCCCATCGGTGATCAATGCCACATCCTTGCCCAGACCTTTGCCCATGATGGCTCCGGTCGGGCTTAACATCTCGCGCATACCCGGACCACCGACAGGGCCTTCATGACGGATGACGATAACATCACCTTTCACTACGGTATCATCCAGGATAGCAGCCAGTGCAGCTTCTTCCGACTCGAACACCCGGGCATTACCGGTAAACCTCAGGCCCTCTTTACCGGTAATTTTTGCGACTGCACCGGTGGTGGCTATATTGCCGTACAACACCACCAGATGACTGTCTTTTTTGATGGG
>DROB01000184.1 GCA_011321985.1 Gammaproteobacteria bacterium
AGGTTTGAGCCGCTCTTCCGGATTATCAAAGCGTAGACGAACTTTCAGGGTTCGTGTTTTCGGATCGAGGCTGGGATAGATATATTCGACCTTGCCCTGCCAGAGTTTACCGGGAATAAAAGACAGACTCACTTCAGCTAACTGTCCCACTTCGACCCATTGGACCTGTCGCTCAAAAACTTCAGCTAATAACCAGACACTCGATAGATCGCCCAACGTCATCACTTTCATCGATGGTTTAACATACATGCCATCACGCACAGGAAAATCGGATACTACGCCATCCTGTGACGCATAGATCGATATGCGTTGTTTTATCTTTTTATTTTTTTTCAGTTTTTTAATCTGATTATTGGAAATACCTAAAGCCGACAGGCGATCTTTTGAAGCATTGATCAATCCGGTGTTCCCTGAAGTCAGGGCAGTAACAAATTCTTCCTGTGCGTTCACCAGCTCCGGTGAATATATATCAAACAGTCGATCTCCTTTTTTAACCCGTTCACCCTCTGATTTAACCGTCAGATTCTCGATCCAGCCACTGGTCCGCAGGTGGATATGACTGACTCTGGATTCATCATAATTCACATAACCTACCGTATCGATACCTCGCCATAATCGTGTACGTTGGGCTTTTTCTGTACGTACCCCGAGGTTCTGTACGACTTCCGGGCTGATGGTAATAACACTGCCTTTATCATCACCCGCATAAACAGCAACCAGATCCATGCCCATAGGAGATTTACCCGGTTTATCCCGTTTATAATTCGGGTCCATCGGCGCTACCCAGTAAAGGACTTCCTGATCACTTTCAGCTGCATGAGCAACGGGGGTGAAAAGACTCGTATTTAATGTCGTAACAAAAAAAACACTTAAAATAACCTGCTTAAAATTAGTCTTTTGCAGTTTTATCATTTTGATTCTCCCGTAAGATATAACAGACGTGCCTTTGCACGTGCATAGTCGACGCGTACACGCAGATCAGCCAGTTTCACATCCAGTTCAGTAATTCTCGAACGCATCAACGTAGTAAATTCTGTCACACCACTCTGATAGGCACTAAGTGAAGCATCCGCATTATTTTTAGCCGATGCTAATAATTCTTCTTTGTACAGTTTTTTCCGTTCACCCAGGCGTTTATAAACAGCCTTATCTTTATCCAGCTTGCGTTTTAGAACACGAAGTTTATTGTCTAAACGAAATTGTGCTGCACTGGCTTTTTGAATACTCGCAGATACCTGTTTATCCTGCCGGTTTCCCGTAAACAAGGGAATATCCAGTGTTACCATCGCCGCGAGCATATCCGGACGATCACTGCCGTTAGGGTTATTACCAAAGCGTTTCCGATATTCTACAAAAGCATTTATGCCCGGACTGTAATCCTGTTTAGCTATCGATACCATGCTACGACTGGCACTGACCCTGGAGGCTTCTGTTACGATAGCCGGATGTTTCGTCAGGACTTCGTTAACATCGATAGAATCCGGCATCTCCGGTAGCTCCGGGAACTCATCATTGATCTCCTGATATGCCAGCTCACCGATCCACTGTGACAGTAGCGCACGGTATTCATCCTGCTTACCCAGTGTTTTTGTTATACGATCATCTAGCCGAGAGAGCTCAAGATCCGCACGTAACACATCCTGCTGCTTTACCCGCCCGGCAGCATAATGCGCTTCTGTTATATCAACCAGGCTTTTAAACAAAGACCGATTATCATTGATGATCTTTTCTGCTTCTACTTCGTAATACAGGTTGAGATAAGCTTCTCGCAGGTCTCGGATGATTTTCAGATTTTCATCCTCCGCACGTGCCAGTGAAGACCTGGATAACCAACGTGACTGCTGTTGTTTATATTCGAGACT
Organism: Gammaproteobacteria bacterium; assembly: GCA_011321985.1. Taxonomy (GTDB): domain Bacteria; phylum Pseudomonadota; class Gammaproteobacteria; order SZUA-229; family SZUA-229. The sequence goes on from DROB01000184.1 coordinate 1,863, forward strand.
ATCGCCTTTGGGAAAAGCCTGTTGTACGCCCAGACGAAGCTGTGTGGTTGGTTCCTGTGTAGTACTGAAACTATCGACAGGCAGGTTAAACATGCCCAGACGAAATTTGGGGTCAGGCAAGGTATTATCGGCTACTGACTGATCTTCAAGTGCCCGTGATGATGCCAGGTAACTTTTCACCAGCGGATCGTCGCTCAATGCCAGCTGTTCAGCCTGTTTCAAATTCATTGCCGATGCTGTATTGGCAGCCAGTAAACTGATAAAAAACAGGACCGTCGTCAGC
>DROB01000185.1 GCA_011321985.1 Gammaproteobacteria bacterium
GAGACAACCATTTGAATTAGACGTATCGGAAACGGGATGGCCTGTATTGAAGGTAGATGCCATATTTACTGCTAACTCGCTTCATATAATGGATCAGGAGGATGTCGAAAAACTGGTTCAGGGAGCAGCAGCTCTGCTCGGGCAGGATGCCAGTCTGATTATCTATGGTCCTTTTAATTACCATGGTGCTTACACGAGCGAGAGTAATGAGAGGTTTGATCGATGGCTGAAAGAAAGAAATTCCCGGAGCAGTATTAAACACTTCGAAGAGGTGAACCTGCTTGCCAGAGAGAACGGGATGAAGTTAGTAAATGATTATGAGATGCCAGCGAATAATCGCATCCTGCATTTTATAAAAAAATAATGTATCCCTGGTGGTATTTCCGGGACAGAATCAAAGGAGATGCATGGTTCAGGGCGATCAGTCGCAGAGGTGTAGGTGTCGAGCTTGCGCGGATGGAAAATGGTCACTCCATGTGATACCTTCACTTCCTGTATCGGTTAAATTTTTTTCATCACTAAGGCGACCCGGTCAAATTTTATACCCTGCCAGCCGAACTTCATAAAGGTGCGGATATTGTCGTGATCGTTGCCGCCAGGATTTTTCAGTACATCTTCCCGATAGAAGTTTCCAAAGCACTGCAGCGTCTGCTCCTTATCCAGATCATGCAGCTGTGCAAATGAAAATATTTTACATGAACCCTCATTTGTGCCTTCATCATTGGTGATGGTTTCATCGGATATCCCGTTGCGAAAGCTTGTCGGCGTGTAATGATAAAAATCATCGATGACACCTATCAGGTGTTGAAAGTCAATTTTTTCAGGTCGTGTTCTTAACTGATCGATAAGTAAATCGAGATTGTTCATAGCGTATTTCCTCGGATGGGTTAATCGATACCGTCATCTATATAAAGGGCCCCTCCATTAATTGATTATGCACTTATGTTGCCCATATTACTCAGTATCAGGGAAATCTTGCATTGATAATCGTGGCTACATTAGAGTTTACTTATTGATAAATAACAAGAAATGGCCTCTGTTAATGGGTTCTATTTCTTGACCTGACAGGGTAGACGTAATAGATTTGCTTACACACCCTTGATATTGCTTAAAAGGAATATGGATAATTGAGCAGAAAATTAACAATTCTATTTTTTCTATTTGCGGTATTTTCTGTAAATACGATGGCGGTCGCTGAACAGCTACCTGAACAGTTACACTTCGTGATCAAGAAGTTTGAAGTGCTGGGTGATAATCCTCTGTCCGCAGCCGAGACTGACGATGTGTTCAGTTATTATCTGGGTGATCATTATGGTCTGGAAGGTATTCAGTCGGCGGTTATGGCATTTGAAGGAAGATTACGCCAGAGTGGCTTTGCTTTCTATCAGGTAAATCTCGCTCCCCAGAGGTTGCAGGATGGCGTTATAAAGCTGCAGCTCATTCAACTGAAAGTAGACAAGGTTGAGGTGGAGGGGAATAAATACTTCAGCAGGGAAAATCTTGGTCGAAATATTCCAACGCTTAAAGCCGGTGAGACACCGGATACCCGAGTTTTATCACGCGCCATCAATATGGCTGATGCACAACCCTCCAAATCGCTCAAATTACAGTTTTCAGAGAATGACACAGGAGGTGCTATCAATGCCCGGTTAAAAGTTAACGATATGAAAACACATTTTGCTTTCGTGTCACTCAACAATACCGGCAATGATGAGACTGGAAATTTTCGCCTGACGGGTGGCTATCAGTTTAGCAACCTGTTTGATCGGGACCACAATCTATCCCTGAGTTATACCACTTCACCGGATGATCTGTCTGCTGTGCAGCAATACGGCGCATCCTATAGTATCCCTTTCTATGATATCGGTGGTGAACTGAGTATCTTCCTGGCCAGATCCGACGTTGATTCCGGCGTAGTCGCGCAGACATTTTCTGTCAGTGGTGCGGGTACTATCGCGTTACTGCACTATAAACATACTTTCCTGCAGAGTGGCTCGTATAAACAGCAACTGGATATCGGGCTCGATCATAAATTATTTGAAAATGATATCGGTATCGCCGGGATTTCAGGGGTGCCGGTCGCAGGTTCGGGTGATGTGTTAAGTCGACCACTCAGCCTTGCTTATCTGGGTTTCTGGCAGGGCGCAGGTAAAAGCATAAACTTTAATGTCGCAGCTTATAAGAATTTATCTGGTGGCTCGAATAATACAGATAAAGATTACGATCAGATACGTAGTGGCGCGAGTGCAGACTGGTTTTTAATTCGTTATGGTTTCGCTTACAATCAGTTAATCTCTGAAGACTGGTTCTTCCGTTTAAATATATCGGGGCAGCAGTCCAGTGAGAATCTGATCGCAGGGGAGCAGTTTGGTATCGGCGGAATTTATTCCGTACGTGGATTTGATGAGAGAGCACTGTTGGGAGACAGCGGCATCCAGGCTAATTTTGAATTATGGGTTCCCGGTTTCAGTCGATATGATATTCGGCCCGTGATATTTTTTGATTATGGTCATACAGAACTCGACTCACCTCTGGCTAACGAAACCTCCTCGATAAATATCTCTTCCATCGGTACGGGTCTGCGCTGGTCGATAGCCAATAGACTCAATGTCGTGCTGGATCTGGCTCTGGTGACGGGCGGGGCTGAGGAGACCAATGCTTCAGGCTCTAACAGTGCGACTGAACAGGGTGATGTCAAAGGACATATCGATATGTTCTATCGTTTTTAATCGCCCCACTGTGACTCGGAAGTGTGAACTTGAACACTGAAATATGAAATTATTTTACATATTATCTGATGAGTATGAATAAAAAACCAATAACAAAATATGTGGTTTTGCTCATAAGCCTTACCTGGTCGACACTATTGTGCGCAGAAGAAGTCGGGCACGTCCAGTATACCCGTGGCGCTGTCACCATGCAGGAACTCGATGGGAGCAGTGCGAGACTGGTTGCAAAGAATGAGATCATC
>DROB01000186.1 GCA_011321985.1 Gammaproteobacteria bacterium
CAAGTGTATGTGGATTATTTGAAGATGATGGTGTGTGAAAATAATATGCAGGACCGAGTGATTTTTTCTGGGCCAGTTTTTAATGAAGAGAAGTTGCATCTATTAAGGCAAGCATGGATACTTGTTGCACCATCTTATTCTGAGGTAATAGGGATGGTGAATTTGGAGTCAGCTCTGTGTAATACTCCATCAATCACGACTTTTGAAACTGGGTTGTTGAATTGGGAGAGTGGAGGAGGAATTTTGGTGCATCCTGAAACTGAAGAGTTAAAGAATGCGCTGATAAAAATCTCTCAATGGTCTTATTCTGAACGATTAGAACAAGGTAAGAAAAGCTTTGAGCTTGTTATGAATTCTTATTCATGGGGCGCAGTTTTTCCTCATTGGGATGCACTTTATTCAGGGGCGATCGAGGTTTAGTAGGTACTATATCCGGCCCTGTTTTTCTCTAAATGAAATTTTCGATACAATGTTTTTTAAACTAAATAAATTAACAAATATAATAAAAGAGCCCCTGTTTATTAGAGCGCTTTTTAAAGGCGCGGCAGCGGGAGTTGAACATAGATCTGTCTTGATCCATTTGGATGATTGCAATCATGTGGTAGACGTGGGTGCTAATAGAGGGCAATTCGCACTGATTGCGCGAAGTTGTTTTTCTAATGCTCGCATTGATTCTTTTGAGCCATTGATAGAGCCAGCACGGATTTTTGAGAAAGTTTTTGCAGATGACAGCTTGACTGTGTTACATCAGTATGCAGTCGGTCCGGATGAGTCAGAGGCGATCATTCATGTTTCCAACAGGGATGATTCCTCTTCATTGCTGCCCATTGGTGAGGGGCAGGTTAAATTATTTCCTGAGACCGCCGCAAAAGAGACAAGAACAGTTCAAGTTGTTCCGCTGAAACAAGTGTTGGCAGAGTCAGAGATATTGTTTCCAGCTCTTCTTAAAATTGATGTCCAGGGTTATGAACTTTCAACTTTGTATGGATGTAGTTCCCTGTTACACAAGTTCAGGTATGTCTATGTTGAGTGTTCCTTTGTCGAATTATATATGGGGCAATCTTTGGCTGATGAGGTTATTAAGTTTTTATTTGAACATAGTTTTAAGTTAGATGGAGTTTATAATATACATTATGATAAATCTGGAAGAGCGATTCAAGCTGATCTTCTTTTTGAAGTTTTAGATGAAAATACTCATTTACGGAATTAATTACGCACCTGAATTAACCGGTGTTGGGAAATATACAGGCGAGATGGCTGTTTGGCTGTATGAGCAAGGGCATGAAGTGTCTGTTGTAACCGCTCCCCCATATTATCCAGAATGGAAAGTAGGCCACCATTATTCAGCATGGTCTTACAAACATGAAGAGATGCAAAATATTTCTGTCTGGCGTTGTCCTCTCTACGTCCCTGATTCACCTACTGGGTTAAAACGGATTATTCATCTGGCTAGTTTCTCAATACTAAGCTTTCCAGTAATGGTTGGTAAATTATTCTGGAGACCAGATGTTATATTGTCAATTGAGCCACCATTGTTCTGCGGTCCGACAGCATGGATGATCTCGCGAATATGTGGCGCAAAGTGCTGGTTGCATATTCAAGATTTTGAAGTAGACGCGGCATTTGAGCTAGGTATTTTATCATCTGCTCGTATAAGTTATAAAGTGCTTCAAATTGAGCGTTGGCTGATGAATAAGTTTGACATAGTGTCAACAATTTCTAGCCAGATGATAACTCGCCTCGATACTAAGAGTGTAAAACCTGAGAAGCAGGTGTTATTTCCAAACTGGGTAGACACTGCTCTTATCTATCCCGTGAAATCTCTGAATATATTTAGAGAGCAACTGGGTATTTTGCCAACAGACATAGTTTTTTTATACTCAGGCAACATGGGCGAAAAGCAGGGCTTGGAAATTATTATAGAAGCGGCTCAAAAATTGAAAGGTTGTAAAGAGGTTGTGTTTGTCATGTGTGGGCACGGCGCTGCGTATAGATATTTACGCAGTTCGGCTGATGGTCTTTTAAATATGCACTGGTTAGACTTGCAACCACTGGGAAAACTGAACGATTTATTAAATATGGCGGATGTTCATCTCTTGCCGCAGAAAGCAGGAGCAGAAGACCTGGTAATGCCTTCTAAATTGACGGGGATGCTGTCTAGTGGCCGACCAGTATTGGCAACTGCTAATAACAATACTCAGATTGCAGAAGTACTGTCCTCCTCTGGTATGATAGTGCCACCTGGTGATACTACACTTTTTATCAATGCAATTTTGGAGCTGGCTGAAAGTGGTAATCTACGTAAAAAATTAGGCGAAAGTGCCAGAAATTATGCAATCGAGCATCTTGGCGTCGAAGCTGTGTTGTCACAATTCGAAAAAAGATTGCGGGAGTGTGTGGCTGAAAACACAAATTTACGCACGGATGGAACGCCTAAATAGTTGATTTTTATATATACCTGATTTTGGGTCCGCAGTACTTTATAATACTGTCGATGCTAACTTTTATGATGATTAAATGTGTTTGGTAAATCCATCTTTAAAAGCTATTCAGGCTTTATTAACCTTTTTTCAAGGTTTTCAGACCCCCTGCTCGTTATAATCGCTGCTATAGCCGCTTATGGCATGAGGTTCTCATTTGATAACCTGTACCTGCCAGAAGATTATCGTTCATTAGTCCTGTTTGCTGTATTTTGCGTTGTATTGATATTTCCCCTTTTTAATCTGTATGGTTCGTGGAGGGGGAAAAGTCTGGCAAAACAGGCAAGTGCCATCGTGCTTGCCTGGGCTACTGTTGTAATGTTGATGATTGTCATCTTGTTTGGTTTTAAAGTATCTTCAGACTATTCCCGTCTCTGGCTAGGCTGGTGGACACTATTCGGTGTGCTTTTCTCGCTGGTTTTTCGCATGTGTATTTATGGTTTTCTGCAATATCAGCGACTGAAGGGCAGAAACTTTCGGCGCGTGGTTATTGCAGGTGCCGGGAATCTCGGGCGTAAGTTGATATCACAAACAGTGGACTCGCCCTGGACCGGATTCAAAATTGATACATTGTTCGATGATAATGAGCAGCTTCGAAACACTCTGGTTAATGGTTATAAGGTTCAGGGTGATCTGGGTGAGGTTGAGGCGTTTGTTAATAGTAATCATATCGATGAAGTTTGGATAGCTTTGCCATTGCGCGCTGAAGAGCGGGTTAAAGAGCTGCTCTATGCCTTGCGTCATCAAACAGTTAATATCAAGCTGATACCTGATATTTTCGGTTTTTCTCTACTGAATCATTCGATGACCGAAATCGCAGGACTACCAGCTGTCAGCCTGTCCGACACCCCTATGGGTGGAGGAAATCAATTGGTTAAAGCACTGGAAGATCGCCTACTGGCACTGTTGATTGTCCCTCTTATTGCTCCTTTATTGGTATTAATTGCTATATCTGTAAAAGTGACATCTCCTGGCCCGATCCTGTTCAAACAGAAACGTCATGGATGGGATGGTCGGGTCATTAATGTTTATAAATTTAGAACGATGAAGTTGCATGTCGAAGAAAAAGGAAAGGTAACACAAGCCAGTAAAGGCGATAGCCGTATCACGCCTGTAGGCGCATTTTTACGCCGCACCAGTCTGGACGAGCTGCCACAGTTCTATAACGTGTTGCAGGGGCGGATGTCGATAGTTGGTCCTCGCCCTCATGCCGTCGAGCATAACGAGCTTTATAAAGAACAGGTTAATCAGTATATGCTCAGACACATGGTCAAACCGGGTATCACTGGATGGGCGCAGGTCAATGGTTATCGTGGTGAGACTGACACGCTCGAAAAGATGAAGAATCGTGTGGAGTATGACCTGTTCTATATAGAAAACTGGTCTTTGTGGTTTGATCTGAAGATCATATTCTTGACGGTATTCAAGGGATTCGTGCATAAAAATGCGGCTTAATCAAGAGGCATAAGAAAAATACACTTTAACCTGATGGCTTCTTGCTCCTGCTTACATTTCTTTACATTTAGATAAGTAGAAATCTGATAGTTTTGCCTTGTGTCAGAGACTTATTAGTTTTTTTAATGCGGTGTTTTTCTCAATGAGTCATAGCGACCCTTTTGTTTTGATCTACAGCCTCCCAGTTGAAAATATTGAGTGATATTTACGATTCAATTCCCGTAAGTTGATGCAAGTCAGATAATTAAATGATTACTAGCTGATAGTGCAGGCTGGCTATGAATTCCTAAGGACCAGAAGGGACGCGATATGAGCATCGAAATTGCACGGAGAAAAAGTCAGAAATCACCCAGCTATGATGATTTACTGCAACCGGTTGTTTATGGTGTATTGCCGGATACATCAGATGATGAGATTAGCCTGGTCGATATTTTTTCCAGGCTTGCTAGTCAATGGAGGTTCATTTCTATAGCCATAGTCGCCGGCACACTGCTTGCTGTAATACTGGCTCTGGTCTTGCCCACTGTATATCAGCCTGCACTTAAAGTGTCTATACCGACAGCGGGAAGTGTTTCTGTGCTAGGCACAGTGAATGCTGTTTTAGGTGGAAAGAATGGCATTCAGTCATCGCCGCAGGCTGTGTTCACGCGTTATTATGATCTGTTGCGTTCCGGTGATGTCTTTGCCGAATACATCCTTGATTCGCATTACCTTGAAAGGTTGTTTTCGGGTATAACTGAACAGAAGTCACAACTACTGGCGGGTCTGGCCAGTGGTTTCAGGGTCAATATTGAAGAACCGGTTCCTGCTCATAAGGGGGGGTATGTCGCTGATCCCAAAAGGCTGGCAGTTAGTATCGAGGTTCGAGATGAGGCGGTTGGCACTGAATTACTGAACAACTATGTAAAATATGTAAATCAAAGGCTGGCCAGTAACCTGCAAGCGGATACGCGCGCGATCATCAGAAGTCGAATCGAGATTCTGACCAGGCAGGTTACGAGGTTGCGGGAACAGTACAGTCAGGATAGAAAGCTGACCATAAAGAAGATGGAGCAGGAAGGGGCTAAAAAGATCGCACTGCTACAGGAGCAGCTATCAGCTTATCTCGCTAAGGAGAAGGCCAACAGGGTAACCCGGATAGCCAAAGCCAGGGAGGCTCTCGCAATGGCAGAGAGTCTCGATATCACCTATCCGACCACTCTGGGGGCTATCGCACAGAAAGGTCAAAGCAATAAGGGGGGGAATACAGCCATTACCGTGGTCGACAAGCAGACATCGTCCCTCTATCTGCAAGGTACTAAATATCTGTCTACCTTGATCACTACACTGGAAAATAGAAGCAATGATGAAGAATATCTCGAAGAAGTTAACAGCCTGAGAGAAAAGATTCATGTACTAAAAAATGACCAAACACTGGCTGCGTTGAAAAAAAGGCGTTCAGATGATCCCTGGATTAAAAGTCTACCTGAGACGTTGGCTGAAATAGGTGCTCTGGAAGCATTGCATCCGGATTTTACAGGTATGGCCTCATTCAGCCTGGGCGGGTCAGCGGTCATTACCGGTGAAAAAGTAAAACCGAGAAGAAAATTAATCGTTGTGGCCGGTTTTGTATCGAGCCTGTTTGTCGCCTTGTTTGTGGCGATGATTATGGCCTCATTAAAAGAAAAGAAGCTGAATACAGAAGATAACCGGGAAACCTCCGACTAAACCGGCTGGTAAATTGTTTTGGCCTTCCCTGAGGGCAAAAACCTGTATTCGAAAGCCAGGTAGTGGCCAGTTGATAATGATTTTCGCCAACTGGCAACGTTAAACGGATATTTCCTAGAATCTGGTATCATAAACAGTATTATTCATGGTCGAAACTATTGACCTCAGGCACATTCCCCAGTACACTTCCCGCCCGTTGTAGCAGGGCCAGAAACAATGATGTTGCAACGCGTGCGTCCCCATCGTCTAGAGGCCTAGGACACCGGGTTTTCATCTCGGCAACAGGGGTTCGACTCCCCTTGGGGACGCCATTATTTTTTATACTTCGGGTACCTTCTGACACCAGGGCCCCTTAGTGGAAGGCTGGACAAATTCCATCAGGATTTGAACCGGCCTTTTTCATATCTGGTATATATTGAATCAGTTATGATCTCTTTGTTAAATCGCGCCTTCTGGAGGATGTATTGACCACTGCCGTATTAGCGCTTGAAGATGGGAGCTTGTTTTATGGCAAGTCCATTGGCGTTTCCGGTGAAACCATCGGTGAAGTGGTATTTAATACAGCGATGACAGGGTATCAGGAGATCCTCACTGACCCCTCCTATAGCAAACAGATCGTTACCCTGACCTATCCCCATATCGGCAATGTCGGCACCTGTGCGGGCGATGAAGAGGCTGATGGTATTCATGCCAGTGGTCTGGTTATCCGCGATAGTGCTATGGTGATGAGTAACTGGCGTAGCGAAAAAAGCCTTCACGATTACCTCGTCGAAAATAATACGGTTGCCATTTCGGATATCGATACCCGCCGCCTGACCCGGCTACTGCGAGATAAAGGCGCGATGAGCGGTTGCATAATGGCGGCTGATACCATCGATGATACTGATGTTATTGCTCGAGCACAATCATTTGCCGGCCTGAAAGGGATGGATCTGGCTAAAGAAGTTACCGTTGCTGAACCTTACCCATGGACTGAAAGTGTATGGAGTCTGGAAATCAATCAGGCTGCTGAAGCTGCAAGTTCCAGGTTTAAAGTGGTCGCCTATGATTATGGTGTAAAGCGTAATATCCTGCGTATGTTGGTTGACCGGGGCTGCGACGTGACCGTGGTACCGGCTAAAACATCAGCCAATGATGTGCTGGCGATGAAGCCGGACGGTGTGTTTCTGTCCAATGGGCCGGGTGATCCTGAACCCTGTGATTATGCTATCGCTGCGATTAAAGCCATTTTGGAGACAGATACCCCGACTTTTGGTATCTGTCTGGGACATCAACTACTGGCGTTAGCCTGTGGCGCAAAAACACAAAAGATGAAATTCGGGCATCATGGAGCTAACCACCCGGTGCAGGATCTGGCGACCAAAAAAGTCATGATAACCAGCCAGAACCACGGCTTTGCCGTAGATGAAGACAGCCTGCCGGATAACCTGGAAGCTACCTATCGCTCACTTTTCGATGGTTCCCTGCAGGGCATACACCGTACTGACAAACCAGCCTTCGGTTTTCAGGGACACCCTGAAGCCAGCCCTGGGCCACACGATATCGCACCGGTGTTTGATCACTTTATTGCGTTGATGAAGAGCCGAGATTAAAACTGATTTTTGCCGCGAAGGATGTGCCCGAGCGAAGCGACAAATGCCCTTGGGGTGCAAAGAGCGCGAAGAAAAACAAATTTTATTGCAAAACCAGGGAGGGTTTATATGTCTTTTGGAAAAAGGCTAAGCGAACAGGTTATTGGTTGTGCTCAAAACGTGAGTCGTGAGCTTGGTACGGGTTTTTTAGAGATTGTGTATGAAAACGCATTAGCACTGGAGCTGGAAGAAAAGGGTATTTTGTTTGAGAAACAGAGCTCGCTTGATATTTACTATAAGAATCAATCAATAGGTCAGTACAAAGCTGATTTTATTATTGAAGATAAGTTGATCATTGAATTAAAAGCTGCTTCAGCATTTAATGACAGGCACAAAGCGCAGGTATTGAATTACCTTCGAGCTAGCGGGTTACATGTGGGGTTGTTGCTGAATTTTGGTATGCCACGTCTAGGAATACAGAGAATAGTCTGGAAATATAATGAAACAAATAATATTTAAAGCTTTTTTTGCGCTCTTTGCACCCCAAGGGCATTTGTCGCTTCGCTCGGGCACGTCCTTCGCGGCAAAATTGTTTTTGAAAGTTCCTTTGTGGAAAAAATATGCCTAAAAGACAAGACATAAACAGCGTTTTAATCATCGGTGCAGGGCCTATCGTTATCGGTCAGGCCTGTGAATTCGATTATTCCGGTGCGCAGGCATGTAAAGCATTGAGAGAAGAAGGCATACGTGTCATCCTGGTGAATTCGAACCCGGCGACAATCATGACCGATCCCGAGACCGCCGATGCAACCTACATCGAGCCCATCACCTGGCAGACGGTTGCAGCCATTATCGAAAAAGAAAAGCCGGATGTGCTGCTGCCGACCATGGGTGGGCAGACGGCATTGAACTGTGCACTCGATCTGGATCGCGAGGGTATCCTCGAGAAATTTGGTGTCGAGATGATCGGTGCCAGTAAAGATGCTATCGACATGGCGGAGGATCGTGAGCGTTTCAAGATAGCGATGGAAGAGCTGGGTCTGGATATGCCTCGTGCCGCCATCGCGCACAGCATGGAAGAGGCCTATCAGGTGCAGGCGCAGGTCGGTTACCCGACCATTATCCGTCCTTCATTCACCATGGGCGGCAGCGGTGGCGGCATCGCTTATAACCGCGATGAATTCGAAGAGATCTGTCGGCGAGGCCTGGATCTGTCTCCGGTCAATGAATTGCTGGTCGAAGAATCGATCACCGGCTGGAAAGAATATGAGATGGAGGTGGTGCGTGATAAAAATGATAATTGCATCATCATCTGCTCCATCGAAAATCTGGATCCTATGGGTATCCATACCGGTGACTCGATCACAGTGGCACCTGCGCAGACACTCACCGATAAAGAATACCAGCGTATGCGTGATGCCTCGATCGCGGTGCTGCGCAAGATCGGTGTTGAAACAGGGGGCTCCAACGTGCAGTTTTCGGTGAATCCTGAAGACGGGCGTATGACCATCATCGAGATGAATCCACGGGTCTCACGTTCATCGGCACTGGCATCGAAAGCCACCGGTTTTCCTATCGCAAAGATCGCCGCCAAACTGGCGATCGGTTACACCCTGGATGAACTGCAGAATGAGATTACCGGCGGTGCGACACCGGCCTCGTTCGAGCCTACCATCGATTATGTGGTCACCAAGATACCCAGATTCACCTTCGAGAAATTTCCGCAGGCCGAAAACCGTCTGACCACACAGATGAAATCGGTGGGTGAGGTCATGGCGATAGGGCGCACCTTCCAGGAATCTCTGCAAAAAGCCCTGCGTGGGCTGGAAGTGGATATCGATGGTCTGAGTCCGGTGCTGGACCCTGAGATGGCCGAAGATGAGATCGAATCTTTTCTCAACCAGGAGTTAAGTCTGGCTGGGGCTGATCGTTTACTGTATGTCGGTGATGCGTATCGTCGGGGTTATTCGAACGAAAAAATGTTTGATCTAACAAAGATCGATCCCTGGTTTTTAGTACAGATAGAAGACCTGATAAAAGAAGAATTATCTCTGGTGGGCAGAACGCTGGACGGTCTTTCTAAAGATGAGCTGTATCAGCTCAAGCGCAAGGGTTTCTCAGACAGCCGCATCGCTGGATTGCTCGGTATCGAGCAGAGGGCGGTACGCGAATACCGTCATTCGCTGGCCATTCGTCCGGTCTTTAAGCGTGTGGATACCTGTGCAGCAGAATTTTCCACTGCGACGGCTTATATGTATTCCAGCTACGAGGAAGAATGCGAAGCGGCGGTGGATGAACGGGATAAAATCGTCGTTCTGGGCGGTGGTCCCAACCGTATCGGTCAGGGCATCGAATTTGATTATTGTTGTGTGCACGCCGCGTTCGCCATGCGAGAAGACGGTTATGAAACCATCATGATCAACTGTAATCCAGAGACCGTATCCACCGATTACGATACCTCCGATCGTCTGTATTTTGAGCCATTGACATTAGAAGATGTGCTCGAAGTGCTGGATAAAGAAAGGCCTAAAGGTGTCATCGTGCAGTATGGTGGGCAGACACCACTGAAACTGGCACGTGACCTGGAAGCTGCCGGTGTACCGGTTATCGGCACCACGCCAGACTGTATCGATCTGGCGGAAGACCGTGAGCGCTTCCAGCAGGTGATCAATGAGTTAGGCTTGAAACAACCGCCAAACCGTCTGGCTTCTTCGACTGAAGAAGCGGTCAAGGGTGCGCAGGAGATCGGTTTCCCACTGGTGGTTCGTCCATCCTATGTCCTGGGTGGGCGTGCGATGGAGATCGTCTACAACGAAGCGGATCTTAAGTTCTACATGAAAAATGCGGTCAGTGTCTCTAACGATGCACCGGTATTGCTCGACCGTTTCCTCG
>DROB01000187.1 GCA_011321985.1 Gammaproteobacteria bacterium
AAAATATCTTTTGCAGAACTTACCAGTGGCTAAAGCGCTCTGATAAAAACCAGTTCTACTATCGCCTGGGTAAATCAGCTCTGTTTTTTGAAAGCCCGGACATGGCAGTAAAATATCTGGCCAAATGTCTAACCGACATATCTGCTGGCAAAATCAATAATGAACGTCAAGCCTACCTGCGAGGCATTGCGGGCGCTGCATTTAGTGAGGCGGTATTACTGGGGTTGATCGGCTCGAAAGTAACAACTTCACATACCGGGATATTGATCAATCATCTACATCGCTTTATTGATAACCCTGAAAACGGAAAAGATAGCCACATTACATTAAAAAGCCTGTCTGATAAGCCTACCAGCAAATCAATCAGGGACTTACAGAAAATGCTGGCAGAACCCGGGGCAAAGATTAATTTCTGCCCTATAGAAGCTGTGCTTGGTATCGTGATTGAGGGCGCGAGAGTTTATGAGCGATTTTCGCTCTATTCACAAGCCGCATATCTATTTCTGAATGTGCTCAATCTGCTCTCTCTACTCGCTGAAATTGTTGCAATTACCTATGAACTGGATGAAATAAACGAAACCAGCCCCCCTTCAGTAGACGATGACACAGAATATAAATCGAAGTTGAATGACATTAATCGATGGATGGATGATACAAAAAAACTAAGATCACAGATTGGCTGGAGAGCACTCAAGAACCTGAGTTACGCTCATGGCCGCGCACACTTCCACTTTATTGATTTTTATGTCAAGAAAGATCTGAAGCTTATAAAAACCCCGAATCAGGACAACACACCAACGATCTCTTATGGACGATTAAAAGAACATTACTTATCCTTTTCTGATAATTGCAACCGAAACAATCCAGATGCTGAATACTTGAGCGATCTTCCCTTATTTATCTCTAATCTATGTAACTCTGAAGACCGTAATACCGATTTATACCAGGAAACTGCTTTTTGGCAGCATTCCCTGATTGCACAAAAACTGGGGTTTGTATCAGTTTGGCATGAGGTTGCACGCACACGAATCGAAGATAAAGATAAGCAATCGACCAAGCCGAACACACAACAAAAAGATTTTGAAAAGATTGAGCTGAAACACTTATCGCCATTTTCTGCGCGGAGCATGATTTTTGGGCATTGGTTATCAGGAATGCAGGCGTCACGTGAATTTAAAAACCTGACAAGATTTCACGAGAAAGTTGTTTTTGTACAAGGCGCAAAGGGGCTTTATCATTTCTACCGTGCACTCCACTACATACGTCAGATATCAGGAAATGACCAGGAAATCATGTTCCCTCCTCCAGGATTGATTATGTTTCACATGTGGCGCTTCCTGTACCATATATTTATATTTAAAAAGAATCGAGGACCCGGTACTGATGGAACAGGGCAATGGGGTTCAGACCCGTATCCACTGATCGCCAACATATCGGAGAATTTAAAAGTGCACACCGGAAATGATATTCAGGATTGTTTCCTCGACTTTGCATATGTTTCGGAACGGACATTACGCTATATGCATGATATTGAGTCCGTGGATGACCTGTCTGGCCGAGCTCGACATGAGATACTCAAGACCAAGTTTTACATCAGTGATGATTACGAGGATTCAAGGTTCAATCATGACTGGGCTGCACTGCACCTGTTGTCACCTACTGCCAGCTTAATCAGGCGTCATATCACTGCTATCACACAGCGTGAAAAAATCAATATTCGAGACTAAAACTGCATAAATATAAAGCGGTTTCGAACCTTTGAAGCAAGAAACCGGTACAATCCCTCAACATGTCAGGCCTATTCAGAATCATATCGGTAACAGTTACCGGCCCAGTCGTTGCCATTGTGCTATTACTGGCTCTCCTGCCCCTGTCTGTTTCCGCAGAAACAAAACATCTACCCGACTACCTGACGTTTGGCTTTCTGCCTATCGTCAGCCCCGAGCGCCTGGTTAAGCGATTTGCCCCGTTAACAGCTTACCTGTCGCGCGAACTGGGGATTGAAATCCGTATGGAAACCGCGCCGGATTTTCTGACATTCGTGCAGCGTACGCACGATGAACAACGCTACGATATTCTTTTTACCGCTCCACACCTGTATTATCTTGCCCACAAAAACCACGGTTATCACGCTATTGCACGTGTTGATAAAGCCGGTATGCAGGCCGTCATTGTTGCACCGCACTCACGCGGTATTGTGTCTATCGAAGATCTGCGCGGTCAACGCCTTGCAACAACAGATCCGCTTGCGCTGGCAACGATGCTGGTGCGTGCACGACTCGAAGAGGCAGGCATGAATCCGGACAAGGATCTGACCCTGGTTGCGACACCGAGTCATAACGCATCGTTGCTATCCACTTATCAGGGCGTCACCGATGCAGCGGCACTGATACTGCCGTTGTTTCGTCGCGCGAGTCCGGAAATCCGTGAATCGATGATTATTGTAGCGAAAACACGCATGGTGCCGCATATGCCGATTTCTGTGGCACCCTGGGTCGATAGTGCTATGGCTGAGCGTATCGGACACGCTCTGATGAAGCTGGATAAATCCCCGGAGAGTCGTTCCCTGCTGGCACATCTTGACTGGCCCGGTTTTGTCCCGGCACGTGAAGAGGAATATGCAGCACTTGGCTGGATCACAGAACAACTGAAGGCACACTGACCCCATGCTGGTCTCCCCCACCCGGTCCCTGCGTGTACGGCTTATTGTCGGTGTGGTACTGATCGAGATCGTTATGCTATCGCTATTGGTGTGGAGTAATCTCGGCGTCATCCGGCAGGCACATGGCGACCGCTTGCGTGATAGTGCCCGCAGCATCCTCGAGCAGATTACCAGGACAACGGGCAGCTACCTGGTTGAAGTGGACTATGCCGCGCTGGATGAATATCTGCGCAATATCGCCAGGAATGATGAACTGACTTACCTGGTAGTCCTCGGTCGTGACCAGCACCCTGTTGTTTCACTCGGGACACTACCTGAACATCGCTGGCCTAAAGCGGAGTCCGACCCGTTGGCCGTAACCGATGGCACTTTTGACGTGGCCGGCGATATCCGTATCGGCGGACAACTCATGGGCCAGGTAAAACTTGGTTTTTCGCTCAAACGGATGGAACAATCTATCGAGGCTGCAAAACTGCGCAGTATTGCTATTGCCGGCACTGAAATCATCCTGACCGTAATCGTTACGGTTTTCTTCGGCGTACGTCTGACGCGGCGCATCGGACAGCTTGCCAGTGCCGCCCAGCGGGTCGGCGCCGGTGATTACAGTGTCAAGGTGGAAACCGGAACACCGGACGAGGTCGGAGTGACCGCACAGGCCTT
>DROB01000188.1 GCA_011321985.1 Gammaproteobacteria bacterium
CCACAGAGGTCACGGAGGACACAGAGAAAAACTTTATTTTTTTGTAGGTCGGGCACTGCCCGACGGTTCATGCTCGTTACTCTGACACATCGGTGGGCAATGCCCACCCTACAAAAAATGTCAAAAAGCCGTGTTTTTCTCTGTACCCTCTGTGGTGAAATTGTTTTTAAAGGGTCGATGCAAACGTCGGGTTACGCTTCGCTAACCCGGCCTACGAAAAAAACTAAAAAAGGTTTTATTGGCGTTTTTTTCGCGTTCTTTGCGTCCTTCGCGGCAAAAATGTTTCTAAATCTTTCAACGTCCGCTTTGCGTCGGAAGCAGAGAATTGATCTCATACAGATATTACCCTTTCAGGTTTGTATTTTTTTCGGACGTTTTTCGCGGAATAAATTCCGCTCCTACAGGACCGTAGGAGCGGCCTGCAAACCGCGATGCCATTCGGAGTCGGTTCAAGCAAACCTGGGGCAGGGCAAGGTATCGGGTTTTATTCTCCACATACCTGAAGCCAGTCCAGGGCTTCATCGGCATCTTCAAAGTATCTGACTTCGCCGGATATGAACCACGAACCGATCTTCGCGGAGTATTCCTGCCACTTTTTATTACCGAAGATGGCTATCCTGTCGAATTCGCTACCGTGTTTTAAGCCCAGTTTGAAATCATCCCATGCTGCCCTCAGTTCCCAGCCCTCCAGTTCTGAGCCATCGATAAAAACTTTAACTTTCGGGTCTTTCACTCCTTCAAGAGCAGAGTCGATCATCGGGTTTATCTTTTCGTAATCCTGATGTGTGAGCTTTCCTATGGCTTTTAATGACAGGAAAAATTCGTTGTTTATTCTTTCGATGCCGATTGAAAGGCCGTGTCTAATCGTGCTCATATGCGCCTCCTCGTTATCATGTACTATTACCAGTTTACTCAGCGGTGTCTGTTAATCCTTGATGCAGAGCAAGATTAATGATTGTTATAAAGCTTTCTCCATCCGGAAATGCTGTATCTGCCCATATAACAGGTGGCTTTTTTCGATGAGGTTATATCCCAGTTTTTCATAAAAACCGACGGCAGGTTCTCTTGCCTCCAGGACCATTTTTTTACGTGTTGATAATCGAGCCTGTTGTTCCATGGCTTCGATTAATGCCCGCCCGATACCTTTTCGTCCGGAGGATTCGACGACCGCCATATATCGGATCTGTGCTTCATCATCGGAATTAAACTGCAGGCGTGATACGGCTAAAACCGTATCGTTGGTATCGGTGGCCATGAGGTGAAAGCACTGGTTTTCGATACTGTCGATCTCGCTTCCTTCGGGCTGATTCCATGGTGCGCGGAGCAGTTGCCAGCGGAGGTGGTAGTAGCGTTTGAATTCTTCTTCGGTCTCAGGTTGTTTGATGTTGTAAAAAGCCGCCATCGGGTGCCTGCGTGGTACTTAGCTGTCCAGTAATTTCTGTGCGTGTTGCAGGGCATCGATACGTTTCTGATGGATGGCATCTTGTTCGAGATACCGGAGAACGCCCTGTTGTTCGAGCATGTTGTGCACACCCGTGCAGGCACCGACCAGCAAGATATGTCTGCCTGCCGATATGGTATCGGTGATGATATCTTCCATCGCACGTGAGGTGGTGAAGTCGATACTGTGCACGTCAGACAGGTCGAGTAACATGACTTTGTATCCGGCGATGGAAGCATGTCGTCTGACCAGTGATTTGGCGGATGAGAAACTCATCGGGCCGCTCATGTGGAATAACATGATCTGCGCTTCAGCCTGTTGCATGATCCCGGCTTCTTCTTCAGATAGCAGTGCTTCTGCTTCGGGTGTTTTGGGATCGGTCACGGTTTTCATGCTGCTTATCTGTATGTCGGTCATGCGTTTCATAAAGAGAAAACTCGCCATCACCATACCGACACCGACGGCGAGTAAAAGATCGACGGTGACGGTGATGATGAGCACGGTAAACATGATGACGACACCTGATTTCGGTGCATTTTTTAGACGTTTCAGATAATCCCAGTCGATGATGTCGGTACCGACTTTGATCAGGATGCCCGCCAGTACGGCATCGGGGATATCGCTGGCCAGCGAACCTGCACCCAGCACGATGGTCAGCAGGACGATGGCGTGAAGCGCACCGGAGATCGGTGTGCGTCCACCGGCTTTCACATTAACCACAGTACGCATGGTAGCACCTGCCCCGGGTAGTCCACCGAACATACCGGCTATGGTGTTACCGATGCCCTGGCCGATTAATTCTCGATCTGATTTATGCTGGGTGCGAGTGACATTATCGGCAACCAGTGAAGTGAGTAGTGAATCGATAGCACCGAGGCCCGCCAGGGTCAGCCCGGAGGCGATCATCTTCAAGGTTAAATCCAGTTCGATCGTAGGGTATCTGAATTCCGGGAAACCGGTGGGGATGTCGCCGATAACCGGCGTGCTTCCCGCAGGCATAAAAAACAGGTATATCAGTGTGCCGACAACCAGTGCGAGCAGGGGAGACGGAGCCAGGTTATTTACTCTGGGCAAAAATTTGGGTACACCATAAACCACCACGAGAGTGATGATACTGAGCAGTAATGAGGAAGTGTCCATCTGGCTTATGTAGTGAGGTAACGACTGTGCGGCTGCCAGTGGTTTTGAGTCTGCTGGTTGGCCGACCAGAGGACCGAATTGCAGCAGGATGATGATGACACCGATGCCTGTCATAAAACCCGAGACCACCGGATGAGGGACCAGTTCGATATACTTTCCCAGCTTTAAAAAACCCATCGCTATCTGAAATACCCCGCCCAGCATGACCACGGTAAAGGCCAGTGC
>DROB01000189.1 GCA_011321985.1 Gammaproteobacteria bacterium
AGTAGGCATCTATCAGTTTCTTTGTATCATCCCGTTGCAGATAATTTTTATCGGTGAGCAGCTCCAGTACTTTTATGATGCCACGTTCACGTAGCTCAGGTTCACGACCAGCCCGGATCAACTGCAAGGTCTGCCCGATAAACTCTATCTCTCTGATACCGCCTGGCCCGAGTTTGATATTATTGACCATACGTTTCCGTTTCATCTGAGCGACGATCATCGCCTTCATCTCGCGGATCGATTCGATCATACTAAAGTCAAGATAGCGCCGATAGACGAAGGGTGTTAACAGAGACTGAAGCGTTTTCCTGTCTCTATCACGACCTGTTATCAATCGTGCCTTGATCATGGCATAACGTTCCCAGTCCCTGCCATGCATCTGATAATACTGCTCCATACCAGCAAAGCTCATCGCCATCGGACCACTCTCTCCAAACGGCCTGAGCCTGACATCTGTCCTATACACAAAACCATCCGCCGTCACTTCATCCAGCACTTTTATCAATTTACGGATAACCCTCAGGTAAAATTCATAATGTGAGGTCTTGCGACGACCAGTGGTTTCGCCGTCATTAGCGTAACCGAATATCAGATCGATGTCAGAGGAAAAATTAAGTTCACGCCCCCCCATCTTTCCCATTGCGAACACCAGCAGCGACTGCTCTTCACCCATTTCATCCAGTGGCATACCAAAGGTATCTGCCTGTATCTTTTCCAGGTGCCGCAGTGTTACGCTCACCACCGCCTGCGCCAGATCACTGAGTTCGTGAAGTATGGTTTCGATATCGGCGATAGCATTCAGGTCTCGCCATGCGATACGCACCATCTCCTGTCGCCGGAAAATACGCAGTAATGACATCAGCTGGACTTCATCGCTGGCTTCATTGAGCACACTTCTGACCTTATCCTGATAATCTTCCAGGCTACGCGCCGAATCAAAACCCTGCTCATTTAATGTGAAAATAATGTCCGGGTGACGAATACTGTTATTCGCAACAAAATCGCTGCATGCCCAGACTTTACCCAACTGAGGAAGCGGCAGAGTTGAATCCGGTTTGATATTTTCAGCTTCGCACGAAGCAGACCAGTCAGCCCAGTAGTTTTCGACATCCGAATACAGGGTACAGGGAACTAATGACAGTAGCTCAGCAGGTACTGAACGCATAGAATACTTCTTCTTGATTAATTTAACTAACGAACAAGGTGAGCATCAAACATGCACACCCCATCACTTTAACGCATTGCTGTCCCGTCAATTTGTTGATGTTAGCATTAAATGACGACGGCATAAGGGATTAAGCTGTGTACATACTATCCGAGACATGAATCGGTGCACCGCATCTGTAGCACGCTGTGAATACATCCATATACGCTCAAATACCTCGTCCATGCGGCATATGGCCACAGATGCGGTGCACCGATTCATGTTTCTCACAGCTAGCGAGGCAGGGATGCGGATGTCGAGCTTACATGGATGTATTTACAGCGTGCCTTGAATGATGTGTATCCTTTATTTCCGTACTACCTGGTAACTGTATATTAATTAAACAGATTAACTAAAGATACCTTTTAAGGTAAAGAAGAACAAGATAGACAAGATCGCACCCGCCGGTAGCGTCACGATCCAGGACATAAATATATTACGGATCACGGTCATATTCAATGCCGCCATACCACGTGCAAGTCCCACACCCAATACAGCACCCACCAGGGTATGCGTCGTAGAAATAGGTAATCCTGTACCCGATGCCAGCACCACTGTCGTCGCCGCGGCCAGGGTCGCGGCAAAACCACGACTGGGTGTCAGTTCCGTTATCTGATTACCGACAGTCTCGATGACTTTCTTACCATACATCATCAAGCCGATGACGATACCCACACCACCCAGACCCAGTACCCATAAAGGCAATGCTGATTTTGATGCGACTTCACCACCACTCTGCACGATACCGACAACAGCGGCAACCGATCCTATCGCATTGGCGACATCATTTGAGCCATGAGCAAACGCCATCGCACAGGCAGTGAGCACCATCAATACACTGAAGATACGTTCGACATTGGTGAAATGAAAATGTTTATCCGCTTTCGGATCATGTTTGATCGTATTTATGTATAACTTGCCGCCCACCATGATGACGAAACCGATCAATGTCGCATAGCTGTACTGTTCCGGAGTAGATAGATCAAGGCCCACATGTTTCAGGCCTTTTACCAACGTCACCAGTGAGATGATAAAACCGACCAGAAACATATAATAAGGAACATACTTTTTTGCGTTGTCGTAAGGGTTATCGGTATCCAGGATCAAGCTCAACACACTACGAAACAACATGAAAGAGATAAAACCGGCAAGGACCGGTGAAACCACCCAACTGGCAACGATGAACCCGACTTTATTCCAGTGCACCGCATCCATACCGACACCGACCATAGCAAAACCGACAATCGCACCGACGATCGAATGCGTAGTCGAAACCGGCCAGCCGTTCTTTGATGCTATCAACAGCCACACACCCGCAGCGAGCAATGAAGCGAGCATGCCATAGAGCAATAACTCGGGGCTCGCCGATAATAAATCAGCATCGACAATGCCTTTCCGAATGGTTTTGGTCACCTGCCCACCCGCCAGGATAGCACCGGAAAACTCAAACACAGCAGCGATAAATACCGCCTGTTTGATGGTTAACGCTTTCGAACCGACCGATGTCGCCATCGCATTGGCAACATCATTGGCACCGATGCCCCAGGCCATGAACAGGCCAAAGACGGCGGCAAGAGCAAGGAATACTGAGCCGTACTGAACAATAATATCCATGGTAAACCCCTACCTTGCCAGCATCAGCTGTAAACGACTGCCTACACCCTGAGATTTATCTGCGATCTCTCCGGTTCCTTCGATGATCTTATACAAAAACATGACTTCGATCGGTGGCAGATCATTCTCGATCTCGAATATTTTCATGCGGATGGCTGATTGTAGATTGTCTGTATCACTCTCGATCTCATCCAGCCGGGTGATCATATCCGTGACGATGTGAATCTCCTGACCACTAAATCCAGTCGCAACCAGCTCATCAAGCTCATTGATCGCTTTTCTTGCCTGCTTGCACGCGGCAACACAACGTTCGATAAAACGGATGTAATCTTCCTGAATGATATCAGGCAGGGTCATATGTCGGCCGACGATGGTACCTGCGATATCTTTCGCTTTATTCGCGATGCTGTCCTGCATCAGCAAAACTTCCAGCAGATCCTGACGAGAAACCGGCATGAATAAACCCTTGGGCAAATTCAGCCGCAGCGCTTTTTTCAGGATATCTGCATCTTTTTCAAAATCGGAAATTTTTTGCTGGAGCCGGGTAACTTCGACCCAGTCTTCATTGATAACAGCATTAAAGAGAGGAATTAATTCAGAAGCACACTTGTAGACTTTCGTCATGTGCGTTTGCAAAGGGCTGACTGGCGAACTGCCAAAAATGCCACCCATATAACCACCTACGGTCATCTTCTTTCTCCTCCGGCACTATTACACGGAATATTCTTCAGGACTTATTTTTTCGCGAATTGTAATCATTCTGTAAAAAAAGAAAAGCTTTTTTTTGCTTTATTTATGAAATAGTTTTAACGTGTTGATATGCCTGACAATAAACACACAAAAATTCCGGATATAAAACAGCTGATAGACCAGCTTTTAAAAATACCGTCCATCAGCTGCACTTCTCCCGAGATTGATCAGGGCAATATACACATCATCAACCTGCTCGCCGACTGGTTTGAATCACTGGGTTTTCATTGTGTTATTCAGGCATTAGAACATGATGAAAACAAAGCCAACCTGATCGCGACACTGGGCCACGGCAATAATGGACTGGTTCTAGCGGGACACACAGATACCGTACCGCTGGATGAAGCTCTCTGGCAGGTGGACCCGTTCAAAGCTACTGAAAAAAATGATCGCTTTTATGGCCTTGGCAGCTGCGACATGAAATCATTTTTTGCCATCATCATCGAAGCATTAAAATCGATCGATCTAAAAAAAATAAATCAACCGCTCATCATCCTGGCGACAGCCGATGAAGAGACCAGTATGTCTGGCGCAAAAGCCATCGCAAAGCATGCGAACTCTCTGGGCATCAACAATGCACGCTTCGCCGTCATCGGCGAACCCACAGATATGCAACCAGTACGCATGCATAAAGGCATGATGATGGAAGCGATCCAACTGGTCGGCCAGGCCGGTCATTCCAGTGATCCCGCGCTTGGTAATAATGCACTTGAAGCCATGCATAAAGTGATCAGCGAGTTGCTGAACTGGCGTGATGAACTGCAATCTAAATATACAAATCCATTATTTGAGGTCCCCGTACCTACTATGAATCTGGGGCACATTCACGGTGGTGACAACCCCAATCGGATATGCGGCAGCTGTGAACTACAGATAGACATCCGCCCTCTACCAGGAATGAAACTTTCAGATCTACGCAGCGAAATGCAGAGAAGGTTAAATCGGGTATTACAGGAAACCGGTATTCAGTTGAAAACCATCCCGCTGACCGATGGCTTTGAAGCCATGGATACAGACAGGCACTCCGAAATAGTACAACTCGCAGAAAAGATGACGAATACCGAATCTCAGGTCGTTGCTTTTGGCACCGAAGCACCGTATTACAACGGCATAGGTCTTGAGACCATCGTCATGGGTCCAGGCAACATCAAACAGGCGCATCAGCCGGATGAATATATCGAGATGAAATCCCTGATGCCGGCCACCGACATCATCCGGAAGCTCATCTTTCATTATTGTTTGTAATCCGATAATTTATAACCGGTTACAGGCATTACTCATAAATGCTGAAACCGATGTATGCGATCCGAAGTACCCGGATGACTGGATAAAAAATCCTGTACTGAATATGACTTCTCTTCGTTAAGCGAGGTTTCCGGCCCCATCTCCTGAAGGCACGCCTGAACCGACTTCTCATCCTGAATGCACCGTTCATAATCGATGCTATGACTGTATTCAATCCTCGACAGGATACTGGCAAAATTTCCGGGGGATATATTATTGTTCAACATATAATCAAGCGAGTAATCATCCGCTTCTGTCTCCATCTCACGCGAATAACCTGACTGGATCAATAGCGCCGGTAATCCGGTAATGATGGTACTGCTGGTCGAGACATCACCGGTGATGATGGCAACAAAAGCAGCAAGACTGAAGCCCTGAATTGCCATCCGCAGACTATGCCGGTGATGCAGATGCCCTATCTCATGCAACAACACAGCAATTAATTCCCCATCGGTGTCTGACAGCCTGACCAGATCGTCGGTAAAAACGATGCTACCATCCGGTAGTGCAAACGCATTGGCACCTATCGATTCGCTATGGCGAAATTGTACATGGATATTTTTTTTACC
>DROB01000190.1 GCA_011321985.1 Gammaproteobacteria bacterium
GCCGCACCTCGACTGCCATACCCAGACGCTGGAATATATCTGTAACCTCATCTTCCGATAAATCGATACCCAGCACACGCCTGATCCGCTCAGAGCGCAGATGGATTGACTCCACCTCTTCAGGCTGTACTGATGTTTTATGTTCGAGCACAGGCCCGACTTTGCCCCCGCAGATCTCAGCGATGAGTGCTGTGGCTCGCTCCATCGCACGCAGCTGCAGCCGGGTATCCACGCCCCGCTCAAAACGATGCGAAGAATCGGTGTGCAGACCATAACTCCTGGCTTTACCGGCAATGATCTCCGGTCTAAAGAAGGCGCTTTCGAGAAAGATATCAACCGTCGAATCATCGACCGCAGAATCCTCACCACCCATCACACCGGCCAGTGCCAGCGCTCTGGATTCATCGGCAATAACCAGGGTTTCACTCTGCAGCTCGAGAGCTTTGCCATCTAGCAGTGTAATTTTCTCCGCATCATCGGCATAGCGTATGGTGATTTTTTCGTCGAGTTTCTGCAGGTCAAAAGCATGCATCGGTTGACCTAACTCGATCATGACATAGTTTGTAATATCGACCACAGGGCTCAAACCACGAATACCACTCCGACGTAAACGCTCCAGCATCCACAACGGTGTCTGCGCTTTTACATCAACACCCTTAATGATCCGACCGACATAATGGGGACAGGCCTCTTCCGCCTGAATCTCAACAGGAAAACTATCTTTGATCGTCGGTTTACACGGTGTCCATTGCTGCGCATTGATCTCGCACTGATTTAATACACACAGCTCACGCGCCACACCTTCGATACTTAAACAATCTCCCCGGTTAGGAGTTAGATCGAGTTCGATGATATTGTCATCCAGCTGCAGGTATTCACGGATATCCTGACCGATGGGGGCATCATCAGGCAATTCCATCAGGCCATCTGCACTGTCGGCCAGCCCCAGTTCCTTTTCCGAACACAGCATACCAGACGACTCCACACCTCGGAGTTTTGCCGGTTTAATCTTCCATGTTTCACCTTCCGTGGCCCCCGGTAGAACAGCACCGATCTTTGCCAGAGGAATGATCAGACCTGCTCTGACATTGGCCGCACCACAGACGATCTGCAATGCCTCTTTACCATCGGTTACCTGGCAGACATTTAATTTGTCCGCATCAGGATGTTTTTCCAGAGACACTACCCGGGCGACATAAACATCACTAAAGTCGGCAGCTGCAGGCTCGACACTATCCACTTCCAGGCCGGCCATGGTCAGTTGATCACACATCGCCTGTGTCGTAATATCCGGATTTGCCCAGCTTCTTAACCATTGTTCGCTAAATTTCATCTCTTCTTCCTGCCTACGCAAACTGCTGTAAAAACTTAAGATCGTTTTCGAAAAACAGACGCAGATCATTTACTCCGTAACGCAACATCGCCAGCCGCTCTACACCCATACCAAAGGCATAACCGGTGTATTTTTCATTATCGATGCCCGCTGATTCAAAAACTTTTGGATGCACCATGCCACAACCCAGCACCTCCAGCCAGCCAGTATGACCACATACCCTGCAACCGTCACCTTCACACATCACACACTGGATATCGACTTCGGATGAAGGCTCGGTAAAAGGAAAATAGGAAGGACGAAAACGTGTTTGCAGGTTTTCATTTTCAAAAAACTGTTTCAGGAAATCGGCAAGCGTACCCATCAGATCAGCAAAACTCACATCCTCATCGACCAGCAGGCCTTCTACCTGGTGGAACATCGGGGTATGTGTCAGATCGGAGTCACAGCGATAGACCCGGCCCGGCGCAATGATACGCAACGGCGGTTTTTCGATCTCCATATGGCGCACCTGGACCGGTGAGGTATGGGTACGTAACAGGGTATTCGCATCGAAATAAAAGGTATCGTGCATGGCACGCGCAGGATGATGCGACGGGATATTCAGAGCTTCGAAATTATGAAAATCATCTTCGATTTCAGGCCCCTGCTCGACGCTAAAACCAAGGCGAGAAAACAGATCTTCGATACGCGCCATGGTTTTTGTAACCGGGTGCAGACCACCCATGTGCTGCCCGCGTCCAGGCAGCGTCACATCCACTTTTTCACTCTCCAGCTTTGCATTGAGCCTTTCGGCTTCGAGTGCCTGTTTACGTTGCTCCAGCACCTGCTGGACTTCCCGCTTGGCATTATTGATATCCTGGCCCGCAGCTTTTCTCTCATCGCCCGGTAGTTTACCCAGAGTCTTCAACAGAGAGGTCAGTTCTCCCTTCTTGCCGAGATAATCGACTCGTATCTGATCTAAAACGTCCAGATTGTCAGCCGCATTTATTTTTTCTAATGCATCAGCGGTTAACTTTTGTAAATCCACGCTTCAACTCCCGTTATGAAGTATTTCAAAATTTTTTTTACCGCAGAGGCGCGGAGACGCAGAGAAAAAACTTTATACATTTATTTCACCGAAGGCGAAGCAAATAACAAAACTCTGCGGTTCAATCTTTTTTATTTTTAATTCACATGCGCCGCTCTTTGCCGTCCATGGCACCGCGTCATACCGTACATCCTGTACATGCGCCGCTCTTTGCCATCCATGGCACCGCGTCATACCGTACATCCTGTACATAAAAAAAGGGGAAGCATGCTCCCCCTTTTGTACCGATTAAGCGCATCCAGGTCCAGGACCTGAACAACACTCGCGACAGTTACGCTGCGAGTGCTTCTTTGGCTTTATCAGCTATCTTTGTAAAAGCAGCCATATCATGGATTGCCAGATCAGCCAGAACCTTGCGGTCGATCGCAATGTCGGCTTTTGACAGACCATTGATCAAACGGCTATATGATATTCCACACTCAGCTGCAGCTGCGTTGATACGTACGATCCACAATGAACGGAAGGTACGTTTTTTAACGCGGCGGTCACGGTATGCATATTGGCCTGCTTTGATGACGGCCTGATGAGCCACACGGTATACACGGCTACGCGCACCGTAATAACCTTTTGCTTTAGCTAACACTTTTTTATGTTTAGCTCTGGCCTCTACGCCTCTTTTTACTCTTGGCATTGTTCTGTTCTCTTCTTAAATAAATGACGCGATAAATAGACTATACGTATGGCAACATACGGATGAGCATCTTCTTATCGTTCTCATGCACCTGTGCATCATCACGTAGATGACGTTTACGCTTGGTGCTCTTCTTGGTCAAAATATGACGACGATGTGATTTACCACGTTTAAATCCACCGGAACCGTTCTTGCGAAAACGCTTTGCAGCTCCGCGGTTTGTTTTCATCTTAGGCATATGCCTTCTCCAATCTAAAAAAGTTATAAGTTTAAAGTTGTAAGTCTTTCGCTTCTAACTTAAAACCTGAAACTTGGAACTTATAACCGTTACTTCTATTTCGTTTTCTTCGGTCCCAGGACCATCACCATCTGGCGACCTTCCATCCCGGGCATCTGTTCAACATTGGCGATCTCATCCAGATCTGCCACCACACGTTGCAACAGTTCCATGCCCAGTTCCTGATGCGCAAATTCACGCCCTCTGAAACGCATGGTCACCTTGGTCTTGTCACCATTTTCGAGAAACTTGGTCAGCTTGCTCAACTTGACCTTATAGTCACCCACCTCGGTACGAGGCCGGAACTTGATCTCTTTCACCTGGGTGCGACGTTGTTTTTTCTTCGCGCCCTGTTTCTTCTTGCTGTTTTCGAACTTGTACTTGCCGAAATCCATGATACGACAAACAGGCGGTTCGGCATTAGGAGAAACCTCAACTAGATCCAATGAGACGTCTTTAGCCTTCTGTAGCGCATCCTCACTCGACAATATGCCAAGCTGTTCGCCCTCATGATCGATGACTCGAACCTGCGGGTAAGTGATCTCGCTATTTACGCGCGTCTTTTTTGGTGCAGCGATAGTTTTATTCCTCCAAAACAGCGCGACCGCGGCGCGCGATCTCCAATGAGAACCGGTTGGCCAGGTCATCAACTGACATGGTTCCCAGATCCTCACCGCTTCGCGTGCGGACGGCCACTGTATTCGTTTCAAGCTCCCGATCGCCGATTACCAGCATGTAGGGAACCCGTTGTAAAATGTGCTCGCGAATTTTATAGCCTACCTTCTCATTTCTCAAGTCCAATTCGACCTTAAATCCTTGCGAAACAAGACTTTTTTGCACTTTTTGGGCAAATTCAGCCTGTTTGTCCGTAATATTGAGCACCACGGCATGAACCGGGGCCAACCAGAGTGGAAATTTAGCCTCATGTTCTTCGATCAGAATACCCACAAATCGCTCTACCGAACCCAAAATAGCCCGATGCAACATCACCGGAACCTGTCGGCTGTCATCCGCTGCAATATATTGTGCATCCAGACGTCCGGGCATGGAAAAATCGACCTGCATGGTGCCGCATTGCCATTCACGCCCGAGGCAGTCGCGCAGCACAAATTCTATCTTTGGCCCGTAGAAAGCGCCTTCGCCCGGCTGCAGTTTCCAGTCCAGTTCTTTGTTGTTCAGCGCGACTTCCAGGGCTTTTTCTGCCTTGTCCCAGGCAGCATCATCGCCTACCCGTTCTTCGGGGCGTGTTGATAACGCGACCTGTATATCGGTGAAACCAAAATCTTCATAAACTTCATAGACCAGGTCGATAAAAGCTGAAACTTCTTCCTGCAGCTGGTCTTCGGTACAGAAGATATGAGCATCGTCCTGCACGAAGTTTCTCACTCGCATCAGGCCATGCAGAGTGCCGGAGGGCTCATTGCGGTGGCAGGAACCAAACTCCGCCAGACGCAGTGGCAGATCACGGTAGCTCTTCAACCCCTGATTAAACACCTGAATATGGCAGGGGCAGTTCATCGGTTTGATCGCATAATCGCGATTTTCAGAGTGCGTGGTGAACATCATGTCACCGAATTTATCCCAGTGACCGGATTTTTCCCACAGACTACGATCGACGATCGATGGCGTGTGGATCTCCTGATAATCATGCTGACGTAATTTGTCACGGATATAGTTCTGTACTGTCAGATAGATAGACCAGCCTTTATCATGCCAGAACACCATGCCTGGTGCTTCTTCCTGCATATGGAAGAAACCCAGTTTTTTACCCAGTT
This sequence comes from Gammaproteobacteria bacterium, assembly GCA_011321985.1. GTDB lineage: Bacteria > Pseudomonadota > Gammaproteobacteria > SZUA-229 > SZUA-229. The sequence goes on from DROB01000190.1 coordinate 5,107, forward strand.
TTCGGTGATCGCGTTTCTCGGCTTCTTCCAACTGGTGCAGATAAGCATTTAACTGCTTTTTGTCTGGCCAGGCCGTACCATAGATACGCGTCAGCATTTCGTTATCAGAGTTACCCCGCCAGTAGGCACCGGCCACTTTCATCAGTTTGAAGCCTTTACCCAGTTTGCCGGTACTGGGCATATGAGGGCCACGACAGACATCGAACCAGTCGCCCTGACGGTAGATTGAGACTTCTTCACCTTCGGGAATAATGTCCTGAATAATTTCTACTTTGTATTGTTCGCCGATATCAGTGAAGGTTTTGACCGCTTCATCCTTGTCGATCACTTCACGTACGATGGGCAGGTCGCGCTTGACTATCTCGCGCATACGATCTTCGATAAGCTTCAGATCGTCGTCAGTAAACGGCTTGTCACGGGCAAAATCGTAGTAAAAACCGTTTTCGATGGCTGGACCGATAGTGACCTGGGTGCCAGGAAATAATTCCTGTACAGCCTGCGCCATGATATGAGCCGCGTCATGACGCATCAGCTCCAGTGCTTCTTCATTTTTTGATGTAATGATGGCCAGATCAGCATCGTTATCGATTAAAAAAGAAGCATCGACCAGGTCGCCGTTAACACGCCCCGCCAGAGTCGCCTTTGCCAGGCCCGGACCGATATCACTGGCGATATCCATGACCGTTAGTGGTGCGTCAAAAGTACGCTGAGTACCATCGGGTAAGGTGATAACGGGGGTATTGTGTGGCATCTTAGTCTCCAGTGGCGATCACTACTAAAGACCGCTTGTATTTTAAAACATCAAAATGATGCGAAATTTGGTAGGCACGAGTGGATTACTCCGGGCTCCTGCCCTCCGCCCTTCGGGCCGCCTATAAAACAGGCGTTCTAAATTGCTCCCGGCAATTTAGTCGAACCAACGGTGGTTCTCACCCACTAACACCTTCAGGTGAAACTGGTAGGCACGAGTGGATTCGAACCACCGACCTCTTCCATGTCAAGGAAGCGCTCTAACCAACTGAGCTACGCGCCTAA
>DROB01000191.1 GCA_011321985.1 Gammaproteobacteria bacterium
GGTGCAGCAATCAATGATGATAATAACAAGAACACCTATATCGGTGGCCTGGGCGATCGGGGTATCACCGATGACGTAACGTTTGAAACCGATACCCGTTTCGGTCTACAGATCAGTTCGGAAGTCTCTGATGACATGTCTGTCGTCGCGCAGATTCTGGGTACAGGTGTGGCTGATAACTTCAATGCGATCATCGAGTGGGCTTATATAGACTACGAGCTTTTTGATGTAGCCAGTATTCACGTCGGTAAGATCAAACAACCGGTGTACCTGGTTAACGATTACGTAGAAGTGGGTTATGCCTACCCGTGGATCCGTCCGCCAAGTGAAGTGTATTACCTGAACAACCCGTTGAACACCATTAATGGCCTCGAATTATTGCTGCAGTTCCCGATAGGGAAAGGAACTTTATCCTTTCAACCCTATATCGGTTCGAATCGTGATGATATCCCGAATGCCGGCGGTGCATTTTTTGAGGCAGAGAATATTTATGGTATCGATGTCAAATATTCAGGCAGTGGTTACACCGCTCACGTCAGTAATTTTCACTGTAACAGGGTGGATACGACAGGCAGCCTTACAGCTGTTCCTGCAGGACCTTTTGGTAGTGTAAACATCAATCTGAATGGTAGTGGTGAGTGTAATGTGACATCGGCAGGTTTTAATCTGGACCTGTCGAATGTGGTGGTCTATGCCGAATGGCAGGAACGTACCACAACGAAGGAGCTCTCACGTCCATTTGGTGACCAGGAAGCTTTTTATGTCACCCTGGGTTACCGTTTTGGTAAATTCCTGCCACATATCACCTTCGCTTCGATCGATGGAGAATCTTCATCATTTGGACTGGCTACCGATAATGGAGCGATATCCGGTGGTAACCTGGCTGGAGCACCTGCAGGTTCGCGTTCGGCAAATTTCCCTGTCGCGATCCAGACATCTATTACAGCAGGTCTACGTTATGAAGTGAATGACAGTGCTGCGCTGAAGATCGAATATCAGATCATCGATGTGGAAGATAATCCTTCTGATCTGGCCGATGCTAATCAGCAGGTCAATTATGGTCTGTTTAATGCCAATTTCAATAATCCGCCACCCGATGGAAAAGTGGGTATCATCAGTGTTGCCCTGGACGTGATTTTTTAAAGGGAATAACGGATAGTTGGAAACTATAATATTGAGTGATAGTCAGAACTGTGTTTTGTTTAGAAGGCTGGTCAGGCTTTATGATAACAGGAAAGATCGATATGAATTCAGCAGCTAGGGATTCAGTATCCAGGAATACATTGTCCGGGTCTTGCATCGACGCGTTATTCGTCAATGCAAGATTCTTTTTGTTAGCGACAATAACCCTGGTCTTGTTACTGCCCGGTATGGTGCGAGCGGATGGACTATTTGACTTCCAGATGAAACTGGCCAAAAAAGGTAATGCAGAAGCTGAATATAAAGTCGGTGAGATGTATGAGACCGGTTTCGGCGTAAAAAAAGACATGACTGAAGCCATGAGCTGGATCACAAAATCAGCGGATCAGGGTCATGAAACGGCCGGCTTCAAACTATTGTACTGGGACGTAGAAAAGAATGGTATAACCGATGCGAACAAGGCCAAAGTCGAATCGTTGAAGGCTAAAGCTAAGGACGGTAATCCACAGGCACAATATTATGTGGGCAGCATGTATGCCAATGGTGTCGGCGTAAAAAAAGATTCGAACAAAGCCATCAGCTGGCTGAATAAAGCCGCGTTAGTCGGTGTGTTAGCGGCCGAGCGTGAGTTGACGACAGTAAGAGAGGGTAAGCAGCGCGCAGCCCTGGCAAAACGGAGAGCTGAAGAAAAAAAGCGTGCTCAGTTAAAAGCCAGGCAGGAACGTGAGAAACAGGCAAAGATAGAACAACAACGTAAACTGCAGGCGCAGAAACAGGCGGATGCCAAAGCGCGTGCAGAAGAAGTTGCCAGACAGAACAAGTCTGCCAATGCTGCAGCGGCACTCGAGGCGAAAGAGAAAGCAGATAAGGCTGCTGCTGAAGAAGCGAGGCAGGCAAAGTTGTTGGCACAGCAGAAAGCGGAAGCTAAAAAACGAGAATCTCAGAAGCAGGCGTTATTGAAGAAACGTGCGGCTGATGAAAA
>DROB01000192.1 GCA_011321985.1 Gammaproteobacteria bacterium
ACAAAACCGCCATCACCAAAGGTGATCGTTAATGCTTCTGTCGCATCGATAGAACCACCATCCGGAAAAGCGATAACCAGTTCGCAGGATGCATCACAAAGATAGCCTGCCAGAACATAGTGGGAAGAAATGAGAGCAAAAAAGAGTCCGACCAGATATTTCATCAAATTCTCCTTTGATTTTCCGTATAGACACTAGCGCAGACGAAGTATATTAACAACCAGGCTGTAATTTTCATGACCGGGGAATATAAGATCAATTAAATATAGGCCCTAACGGCCTCACGGACTCGTGTTCCATGATTAGATCTGTCTCATTCATGTCACCGGTGTTATCGATATTGACTGTCTTTACGCCCGGCATGGTACGCAGGATATAAGCCGCCATCAACATCAACATCTTTTCGTTATCAGTATCGATGGCTGTTAATATCTTATCCGCCACTATCTGACAACGCTGCTCTTTATCCGGCAGCTCGACCCAGTCCCGGCTCATCTGCCAGCCCCTGTCCATATCCGCATCCAGTTTATCAAAAAAACCTTTCGCTTCGACGAGCAGGCTGTCAGGCACTTCAAATACATTAGCACGTCCATCGACGATGATATTCAGTTTCATGGCACAATCTCTCTATTGAACGCATACTCTGTTAAAATTGAACTCAAATTATACTTTCTTAGAGCGCAAAAAACATGCTTGTTATTATCCCTAACGTACTCAATGACGAAGACATCCACGTCGTTCAAGACCTGATGGCAACGGCTAATTTTCACGAAGGCACGACTTCGGCGGGAAGTGAAGCCAGCCGCGTCAAGAATAATCACGAGATGTTTATCTCGGAAGTGGAGACACAACGATTAAATAATCTTGTCATGGGGAAGCTCGTACAGAACCCGACCTATATCGCGACTGCATTTGCCGCTAAAATCGCAGCACCCTACTATGCCAAATATACAGCGGGCATGCATTACGGTAATCATATCGATGACCCGGTAATGGGCCCGGCAAACCAGCGGTATCGCTCGGATATTTCTATCACCATCTTCCTCAATGCACCGGAGGCTTATGAGGGAGGCGAGCTGGTCATCAGCACCGCTTTTGGAGAACAAGAGATTAAACTCGATGCAGGTGATGCGGTACTTTACCCCTCCTCCAGCACACACCGCGTAGCCGAAGTATCAGAAGGTGAGCGCCTGGTCGCCGTCACCTGGTTACAGAGCACCATACGCGACCCCGCTAAACGTGAAATCTTATATAAACTAAGTCAGGCACGCGAGACACTGATAAAAACCTCACCCGGGAGCACCGAACTCGAACAACTGAGTTATGGTTACGTCAATCTGTTACGGATGTGGTCTGATATTTAGCGCAGCTGGGCCGCTATGAGAACCTGTGTAACGCAGTCACTGAAAAAATGACATATTTATGCGACAATGACACCAGTTAATCGACTTGATAAATCAATATACGGGGTATAAAAATGAAATTATTTAGTGTTATCGGCGTGTTTGCTGGCATCGTAATAATGGGAAGCCTGACAGCTGCGCACATGACGGGACAGATCAACCTGATGGAAATGAGCTGGCTCTGGCTGACTTTCTTTGTGGGTGCCAACCTCTTTCAGATGGGCTTTACCGGCTTCTGCCCGGCCACTAAAATACTTTATGCCATCGGCATAAAAGATAAACAGTCCGGTTGCAGCATGTAACCATCCTGGCCCAGAGTCAGAAACCGACGCAAAGCGGACATAAGGGCTTCAAAAATATTTTGCCGTATGGCCGGTAGCTGACGTTACAATCCTACAAACAAAAAAGCCGCGACAATGTCGCGGCTTTTTCAGGTATAACTTAGAGCTGGAATCTAACGTTCAGAACCGGCTTCTTCGTGAGCCATATCAACAACCTTATTGGCAAGCTCCTGATATTTTGCACGGTAACCGTCAAATTCAGAACCCGCTTCCGGAGTAAAATACTCCTGTGGATCAACACCGTTGGCCTGCTCATATGCTTTAAATTTCTTCTGCATTTCCAGCATCTCTTTAATCATTTCTGCTTTGCTGCTCATATATCTCACCTTTGTATGTGTGAACGGTCACTGTCGACCATCAAATTCTTTCTAACGAAACTATCAATGTAGCAATTTTAGCCTGCGCTATATCTTACCCATAT
>DROB01000193.1 GCA_011321985.1 Gammaproteobacteria bacterium
CGCGCCTCTGCGGTGAAAAATTTTTTGACTTTGTTTTTACTGAATATCCGCTAATGCTGCCGATAGCTGACTTTTTGTTAATAGCGGTTTTTAGCCATGCTGGTGGTATCTGTACGCTCAGGTTTAAGGGCATCTTTATTAATTGATCACACACTGATATTCGCTTTTATGCTATTCCGCTAAAACCTACCGTTCATCGGTTAGTTATTTCAGCTCATCGCATAAGCTTCATTTTTAACTATACTGAATCAGTAACTTATAGTTAATATCGAGCGAAGATGACAAGAAATCAGGAGCGAGCCTCTGCAGATGGGTACTGCATACAGGTTTTGATCATAAATGGTGAAGTCCAGAATCAACTTTCCCACAAGTCTTTCTATATCGAAAACATCGGTAAAGGTGGCTTTCGCTTTCTGTCTGAGGTCAGTTTTGATCTCGAAGACAGGGTCCAGGTGTTGCTCCGGTTTCCCAATGGTTACTCACAGGAAGTGCTGGGTCGGATCTGTTATAGCGAGACGCTGGATGGCGGTCAATTTGCGTTCGGTTTCAGTGTTATCGAAGGCTTCTATTCATTGAAAGCCTCAAATGGTTGATTCCTGTCTGAATACCTGAAGCACCTCACCCGGTCAATACGACTTATTCAGAGGTTCCTTAGCTGATATTTTTAAATTTGATCCGGTGTGGGTTTATCGCTGCTTCTTCTCCCAGGCGATTAACACGATCAGCTTCGTACTCGGTGTAGTTACCTTCATACCAGGTCGCCTTGCTGTCACCTTCGAACGCCAGTATATGGGTGGCGATGCGATCAAGAAACCAACGGTCATGCGATATCACTACGACGCATCCCGGGAAGTTGAGTATGGCTTCTTCGAGTGCACGTAAGGTTTCAACATCGAGATCATTGGTCGGTTCGTCGAGCAGTAACAGGTTGCCACCGCTTTTCAATAATTTAGCCAGATGTACGCGATTACGTTCACCGCCTGACAGATCTTTGATAAATTTTTGCTGGTCTTCACCTTTGAAGTTAAACCGGCTGACATAGCCACGAGAAGGTACGGTGTAATTTCCGATAGTAATATTATCCAGTTCATCCGAGATCTCTCCCCAGACGGTATTACTATCGGTCAGGCTGTCACGAGATTGATCGACATACGCGATTTCTACAGTTTCGCCAGTCTTGAATTCACCACTGTCCGGCTTCTCTTCACCCGTGATCAAACGAAACAAGGTGGTCTTTCCTGCACCGTTAGCACCGATGATGCCGACGATTCCACCGCGTGGCAAACTGAAACTTAAATTTTCATAGAGTAATTTGTCTCCATATTTCTTACTGATATTGCGGGCTTCGATGACCAGCTCGCCCAGGCGGGGGCCCGGTGGTATGTAGAGTGACTGTGTCTCGGAGCGTTTTTGAAAGTCAGAAGAAGACAGCTCCTCAAAACGTTGCATCCGGGCCTTACTCTTTGCCTGACGGGCTTTGGGGTTTGAGCGTACCCAATCCAGTTCGGCTTTGATGGTCTTCTGTCGGCTGGCCTCTTTTTTCTCTTCGATGGCCAGGCGTTGATCTTTCTGTTCCAGCCAGGAGGAATAATTCCCCTCCCACGGGATGCCTCGTCCACGGTCGAGTTCCAGTATCCAGCCGGCAACATTATCCAGAAAATAACGGTCATGAGTGACGGCAACCACGGTACCCGGATATTCTTTCAGAAAGCGTTCCAGCCAGGCAACAGACTCTGCATCAAGGTGATTAGTCGGTTCATCGATAATCAGCATATCCGGCGAAGATAAAAGTAAACGACATAAGGCAACACGGCGACGTTCACCACCCGACAATTTACTTACATCCGCATCCCAGGGGGGGAGGCGTAATGCGTCAGCAGCGATCTCCAGTTTGTTCTCCAGATTGTGTGCGTCAGCAGCCTGGATGATATTTTCAAGTTTGGCCTGTTCGCTGGCGAGGGCATCAAAATCTGCATCGGGTTCTGCGTATGCGGCATAAACTGCATCCAGCTTTTGTTGTGCGTCGGTGATAGCACTCAAGCCTTCTTCGACATTGCCTCGGACATCTTTGTTTTCATCGAGTTGTGGTTCCTGTGGCAGATAGCCGATGCGAAGGTCGGAAGCCGGCCGCGCCTCGCCGATAAAGTCTGTATCGACACCGGCCATAATACGCAGCAGTGTAGATTTGCCTGCACCGTTATAACCCAGAACACCAATTTTTGCGCCGGGAAAAAAGTTTAGATTGATATCGTCGAGTATAACCTTTTTAGGTGGGACGACCTTGCCCAGGCCGTTCATGGTGAATACGTATTGCGCCATAACTTTGGATCATCTGAAATTATAAAATCTGAATTATACGCATAATCGTTAGTGATATTTTGTCTTTATCGAATTGTGGAACTTTTTCCACATGATGGGCTCTCATGGGGAAAGGGGGCGACTCCTGAGTCAGGGTTTAGGGTGCTTTATGAAAAGAAAACAAGACAGCCAGATAAGTCTGGTTCATTTTCAGATGAATCGGTTCATACACCAGAACGGCGAATGGTTTTATTCGACGAGGGAAGGAAATGAGCGAGGACCCTTCATGACGAAAGAAGACGCGGCTGATGATTTATCTGCTTATGTCTATCACCTGAATAATATGGAAAAATACGGGTGCTGATCGCACAGATTCTGTTCTAGAGACAGCCGTCGGCCATTAGCAGACATATTTTTAAAGTATTTACTGCCCGCCTTGTGCCGAAAACCTTGCGTCGAAAACAATCTTTTAATCTCACACCATGATCGTCAGTTCAAGTTTGAACTAACGCGTATCAAGCTGCGACTGCTTCGAGGTTTCTGGTAAAGTTCTTCGCCCAGTCTATGGCTTTGTAGCCTCTAGGAGTGAGCTGGCTGATGTGGATAATGCCTTCTACGACAGCAAGATGGAGTAAGGCGGCAGCGGCATTTGACTGACTCCAGTCATGTCCCTGGCGATTCATCTCGTGCCAGGTCTTTATCATCGTTTCATAATAAGATTGTGGTATCTCATTCGCGCAGTGAACCAGCGCATATTTGGCTATCATAACGCGTAGTGCTGTTAATTCGTTATTCACTGGATATCGAATCGCTCCTTCATGAAGGCATTCAGTATAACGCTATAAGTGAGTGCTCGCATAGCCCTAATCTTATTTTGGATAAAATTAAGCGGTGTGTATGAGCGACATGAAGTATTCGGAAAGAGTGTTTACTCATTGTCTATTTTGTCGATATTATTTACGGGCATTTTAATGCTTTTCTGTGTATACGTCGTGATCACTTACACAATTAAAATTTCAGTAAATTCTAAAATAATAAAGCAGTCAGCTTAAACAGTGACTTGCAATATTGGCCCGGATATTGCTTTAGTTTTAGCCTACAAGCTGCCTTTTTGGCAGTATATAAAAGCAGTCATAATCTAAGAACTGCCATAATCAATTAAGGATGGGGTAATAAAATGCGTTTTAAGCAGTTTTTGTTTTGCGTGAGTCTCTCGTTGTTCAGTGTTGCGGCTACTGCGGTACCGATTCAGATCGCTGCAACGCCTACCGAAACAAGTGGGCCGTTTCGACACAACGCTTTTCACACAGCAACGACCAATGGTGGACAGAGTGGTGGAATCCTGGGCTGGTTCAACCTGGGGGCAGGCGGTGGGTCATGGGATCCGGATACCGGTGTTTTCGTTATCAATATCGATGTGTTCAGTGATAGTGGCTTAACGTCAAATATAGGTTCAGCAATCGGTACAGGTAACCTTACTGCGGGGGCATTTAATGGTTTTGATGGTGGTGTGCTCGGTTCGATAACCTGGAACTTTAATACCACTAATGCAGCTCTGGTCAGTAATACTACGACTTCTTTTATCGATCATAACTATGCTACATCGAATGCGGGATATAACGCTAATAGTCTGACCGGTACGGCTCCGGATTATACGGCACTGACTTTATGGGGGGCTGATGGAACGCCTGTAGTCAGCCTTGATACGGGTGTAGAGACGGGTAATTTTACCGGTAATACTCTGGGTGTTGACCTCGTTGTCACCTTTGTTCCGGTACCGGCAGCAGTCTGGCTGTTTGGTTCTGGTCTGTTAGGTCTGGTCGCAGTTTCCCGACGTAGAGGTTAGTTATTAAACAGCAAAGTGATTAAAAAGCCTCGATAAAATCGAGGCTTTTTTTATGTTTAACATTGTTTAACAAAGGCGCAGGGTTTTACTGTTCCGACTTCTGTTAAAATAATGGTTTTAAATCTAAAAGGAACGCCATAATGAAAATAAAAGCCCTGTTTTTTATCATGATTTTTATCACAAGCCCATTAGTGAATGCCGTCGATTTTGGCAAACTGACAGATTCTGTTGATAAAAACAAAGCCTCTGAAGCGGTGGATAAAGATAAGCTTAAAGGTTCGGTCAGTGCTGATGGTGTTGATTATAAAGCTGCAGCTGGTGCTGTCGATAAAGGCAAAGCAAAAGAAGCGGTTGACGTGGATAAAGCCAGAGGCGCACTGGGTTATTGATATCGTGCCGGTTTCTTAACGGCTCCCGCATTTCGTGCGGGAGCCTATCTAATTGATTTTCCTGTTGTTAATTTTAAAACAGGGGTGTATTCCAGCCCCCGTTCCTGTTGTTTATCCTTATTTCTGGTTCATTCGGTTTCGATGGCCGGGTCGTATTTTGAGCTATAATTCAATATCCCTCCTTTATTTAGAGTTATCAGTAAGTTATTGATATACAGGCATACTGCTTGTTTGATAAGATTGCGCCATTTTTTAAACTCACATTATTAAACGAATGGGTAGCGGCATCGGTCCGCGGTGAATATTTAGGAGTTGGGATGTTTTCCAGAGACACAAAAATTGAAGGTTATGATGAAGCATTATGGTCTGCGATGCAGCATGAGGAGAGTCGTCAGGAAGAGCATATAGAGCTTATCGCTTCAGAAAATTATGCCAGTCAGCGTGTGATGCAGGCACAGGGTTCAGTATTGACCAACAAGTATGCAGAAGGTTATCCGGCACGTCGGTATTATGGCGGTTGTGAGAATGTCGATGTGGCAGAACAGCTGGCCATAGAGCGTGTAAAACAACTATTTGGTGCCGAGTATGCAA
>DROB01000194.1 GCA_011321985.1 Gammaproteobacteria bacterium
AATATTGAGATTTTTTATTTCTATTCGATTAATCGCACAGGTTCCGACCCACGATAGACGTGCACTTTAAAAAAACTCTTTTAATGATTTACCCAAAATTATTCCTGCTCTTGTGGAACCAGAGTATCCTTATCGGCATTATTTCCCAACGGAGCGGATCGCTCTCTTTCCTGCGCTCCCTCAGGTGCCGAAACGATGATGATGGAGATATTATCCTGACCTCCCTTTTCCAGTGCTGCATCGATAAGCTCATCAACCATCTCATCACCACTCCTGCCCTCTTCACACCCCTGTGTAATGATATTATTTATGGTGTCATCATCGACTTCATCAGATAATCCATCACTACATAAAATCAACTTTTGCCCCTTATACAAACTACCATGTTTGACAGAGACCCGTAGATGATCGAGTTCTTCTGCCCCCAAATTTTGATAGATAACGTTTTTACGCGGATGCATACGAGCTTCGACTTCACTTATCTGTCCAGAATCGATCAGCATCTGCACCAGAGAATGATCTTTGCTTATTTGCTGTAGCTCACCACTCCATAGATAGGCACGACTATCTCCCACCCAGGCCAGTGTATAATCATTTTCATGCAGCTGGATCGCGACCACCGTGGTCCCCATCCCTGTCTTGCCTGCACCGGTCTCTACACCTCTCAGGATCGCATGATGTGCTCGTTCTATCGCTTCGACCAGGCTAGCACCCTGTTTTACCTGCTGCTCGATGGTCTCAACAGCAATCTCGCTGGCAACTTCACCACTGGCATGCCCACCCAGCCCATCCGCGACCACATACAGGCCGATATCCGTGTTCACACGAAAATAATCTTCGTTATGTTCTCTAACATTACCGACGTGCGTACCTGCCGCATGATGAACCACGTGCATAAACCATCCTGATTGAGATTTAGTTGCTAAAAAAGCGTTGGTTAACTCATCCCTGGATCAACGGTGCAAAAAAAGAAAAATATGATTCCACCTTTTCCTTCATTTTTAATGGTTTAACAAGCACCAAAAATGGCACCGCATCCCCGCATTGCTGAACGCTGAACAAATCAGAGTTTCTCTTACCGTTGATTGCATAAATGATGAAAAATACTAAGCTTATACTCAGACATTACTATAAAAACTGCAAGTTTCATATCCACACCCCAACACTAGACCATGATTGAAATACCAGGTTACTCGATAGAGAAGCAATTAGGCCGTGGCGGTATGGCACGGGTCTATCTTGCGCGCCATATCGGCCTTGATCGCCTGGTCGCCATCAAAGTGTTATCAAAAGACCTGGATGGCGACCGCTCATTCAGCGAACGGTTTATGCGTGAAGCCCGCATCGTCGCCAACCTCACCCACCAGAACATCATCACCGTATACGATATTGGCGTGCACGACGAGCATCACTATATCGCCATGGAATATCTGCCGGGGGAGACGCTTGATGACAAGATCAAAAAAAAGCAGGACATACAGCCGATACTCAGCATCACCAAACAGATTGCTTCCGCCCTGGATTTTGCCCATAAAAAAGGCATCGTTCACCGAGATGTCAAACCCGATAATATATTGTTCAGAGAAGACGGTACGGCCGTACTGACAGATTTTGGAATCGCACGCGCCGCCAGATCGGAGACCCGGATGACAGCGACCGGTACGGTCATCGGCACACCACATTATATGAGCCCCGAACAGGCACAGGGTCAGGAGATAGGCCCATGGTCAGATATATATAGCCTGGGTATCGTATTCTATGAAATGTTGACGGGTGAAGTACCATTTGATGCTGACTCGACCATCGCCGTAGTGTTTAAACATATCACCGAGCCAGTCCCCGAACTTGACGAGCCCTACACGCAGTATCAGGCACTCATAAATACCATGCTGGCCAAAGAGCCTGCCGCACGTTACCAGACAGGCCGCGAAGTCA
>DROB01000195.1 GCA_011321985.1 Gammaproteobacteria bacterium
CAATTGCCACCTGAGGCCATGCGCATATTATGGGATGAATTTACTGAAGTAACAACAGAGCAACTCGCCATCGGTAAAAAAGCCTGGGCAGCCATACGCTCCCCCACCCCAGAATTAGTACAACGTCTCGCTGCTACGGGCACGCCCGAGTTACCCACCATGGCAATAGCACTGGACCGTCACCTGAAACAACTCCCCTCAGAACATAACGGATTGAACCTGACAGAGAATCTGGTATTAAAGATCCTCGATGAAAAAGGTGAGATGAATGCAGCACGTATGTTTGGCTGGTATACCAACCATTATGAACCGCTCACCTTTATGGGTGACACCGCCTTCTGGAATATTCTCGATGGATTGGCTGAAGCGGAACATCCGGCTATCATTCAGAAAAAACAGGGAACCAAGCCTGTACAGTGGCAACTCAGCCTGACTCAAACCGGACGTGATTTACTAAACAACAAACTTGACTGGTTAACATTGAACACGGTAGACCGTTGGGTGGGTGGTATTCATATCGATACACACGCAGGAAAAATTTACAGGGTGTAATGCCTGACGGGCATAACAACTCACCACCACAGAGACACCGATTTAGCTAAGCGTATCTCTTCGATTAACGTTTTTCTGAGACAACCGCTGACAGCGGGAATAAGAAAATCATTATTTTCTAATAAGTTTGTACCCCATCAAGATTAAGGAGTTTCCCTATACCCCGTACCGGGGCACCGCCTTAATCTATTACACCATCATTGACACTATTGATGATGCAGGTGCTTCTACCTGCCAAATGAAAAATATTACGGGGTACAAAATGAAACCAGTCAAACCACCTTTCAGGTGCTGCAAAACACTTCTATATTCAGCCTTTATTATCGGAAACCTAAGCACACAGGCTCTTGCTGAACACGACGAAATCACACTTATCGAGATGGGAGACCTGCACGGCACATTGGTGCCCCATGCTGCCATCCTGAAGAATCCTGACGGTAGCGAGCGAGAAGTAACCAGCTCAGGCGGTCTTGCGAGGCTGAAAACCGTGGTCGACCATATCCGTGAAGACAACCCGGATGCCATCCTGCTATCCACCGGTGATCTGACCCACGGCAGTGCAGAAGCCATGTTTACTGTTGGTGATGCAATGATGGTACCGATGAATGCGTTTGGCATCGATGTCTATACACCCGGCAACTGGGATTTCGGTTATGGCGGCGCGGTATTTCGAAACCGGTTTACCACTACCGGTCCCAAGCCCACCATCCCGGGTAATCTGCGCGCCATGTCCCGACATATCAGCTGTAACGACATCCCTGTTATTGCAGGTCTGACCGATGCAGCCAGTGGTTATACCTGTGACGAAGTCACCGCGACCGCACCGTTTCCGACACCGGAAGGTATGGGTGTAATCAAGGCCAGCTTTCCAGCGGTAGCAGCCAATCTTTATAATGCAGCACCACTGCCCGCACCACTGCATGGAAAACCTGTGCTACCCGCTTTTAAGATACTGGAACGAAACGGGATGAAAATAGCTGTTATCGGTATCACCGCTTCTATCGTCCCTCAACAGGCAGATACCTTTAATATAGGCCTGCGTTTTACTCAGGGAGTAGAAGAACTACCGGGACTGATCTCACAGGTTAAAGGCCTGGGTGCCGAGTTGATCGTCGTACAGTCTGAGCTGGGATTATCACAAAACATCAAGCTCGCGAAAAAATTCAAAGATATCGATGTAGTATATTCCGCGCATACCCATGAAGTTACTCTGGGTGCGTTACTGGTATCAAAGAATAAAGTCACCCGCACCACACCTGGAAAATCATTGAGCTGGCGCCAGCGTCGACAGCTGATCCGGGGTGCCGCTATCGTCGTCGAGACCAACCGTGATATGTATGTAGGCCGACTCGATCTTAAAGTCAGACACGGTCATGTATTCAATTTTGACTGGGAAGCCATCCCCGTCGATGAATCTGTCGAAGAAGATCCAGCCATGTTACAACTGGTCGCTGCGATGGAAGAAGATTTTGTCGCTGGCAAAGATGGCGAGATCATCCGTCATACTTTCCTGCCAGGCGGCTTTCTTAACCCGGCGATAAAAGGTCTGCAACTGGTCGATGATCTGGATACCGTTGTCGGATATACCGATACATTGTTACTGAGACACAATGTATTAGAAGATACCCTGAACAATTTCATCGCCGATGCCATTCTCAATGTAACCGATAACGTCCCCGATGTAAGGACGGTTCCCGGCTGGGAGAACGGAGTCGACATCTCCATGGCGAACGGTTTCCGTTTTGGTAATGCCGTGCTACCCGGTAGCGCGATCACCTTACGTGACCTGTATACCTGGTTCCCGATTGCGCCAGCTGTCAATATCGCAGATTTTTCAGGTCAGTCCATCCAGAATAGCCTGAATAATATTCTCGGTGCCGTGTTCGACCGTAACGTATTCATGCAACGCGGTGGCTGGTATCTGGGCCTGGCAAATATGGAACAGAAAGTTGACCTTAAAAACCGGCCTTTCAGCAGCTCGGGTAGCCGTATCGTAGAAACAAAAATTGGTGGTCAACCGATCGACCTGGGCAAACGTTATGTCTTCGCCTCATGTTATGGTCATGGCAACCCTCTCGATGATGTATGCCGTACCGGTGGTGGTGCCAATTTCAAGTTCTTCCAGCTCGCCGATGCTGATGACTACAGCAGTGAGATAACTCTGACCGACCCGGTCAATACTGAAGGGGTTATCATCGGTCCGATGGTCAAACAGGTCGCCCCCGATAACTTCCTGCATCCAGTACACGTGATGCGCCGTTACCTGGACAGCCTGCAGGACAATACGGTAACCGCTGCACAGTTTGGCAGTGGTCAGGGCCGTGTCATTACTGTCGATTCAAAGAATCCCGGAAATATGCCTCAACCCGAGAGTGAACAGATCGGACAACCTGACAACACACCGGATGATACCTTTGTCCAGCCTCCCTTCGGTGCGGGCCCTGAGTTCTTCAGTGGTCGTTAATCACGTGGGGCTACATCGCCTGTAGAGCACGACAGAAAGGGTGGCCTTGGCCACCCTTTTTTATGCTGTGGCACTATCTATAACCGCACCGATTAATGATGAACCCCAGGAGGCATCAGCGACTAACCTTCATGTATATCGATATTCGGCAACCTCTGTTACTATTCAAATTGACTCAATTTATTATCCAAGTTTAGATTTATTTTAAAAATGACCCTCTCACGTTTCTTTGTGACATTATTTTTTTTTCCGTTTGCTGTTTTTTCAGCAACCCTGCCAGCACCGGACAGCGCGGCGACTACCCACGCTGACACAGAAAAAACCTGCCATCAATATGAGCATCTCACCTTTGGTATCCTGCCTTTTGTCAGCAATGAACAACTGGTCATCCAGTTTTCACCACTGACCCGATACCTGAGCCAGAAACTCGGTGTCCCGGTCCGTATAGAAACCGCACCGGACTTTGCCGAATTTGCAAAACGTACACAACAGGCGACACATTACGATATTTTATTTACCGCTCCACATTTCTATCCTCGTGCCAACAGTGAGGCAGGTTACCGTTTGATAGCCAGTGTCGATTCACCCGGTATGTGGGCCGTCATCGTGGTGCCAGTAAAAAGTAACATCCACAGCGTACAGGACCTCAGAGGGAAACGCCTCGCTACCGCACATCCGGCTGCACTCTCGACCTTGCTGGTAAAAAAACATCTACGCAACGCAGGCATTAACCCCGAAACCGATCTGACCCTGGTAGCGACACCGTCACATAATGCATCGTTACTATCGTCCTATCACGGAGTAACCGATGCCTCTTCACTGATGCAGCCGCCATACACCGCCGCAAGTGCGCAGGTACGGAAAAACATGCGTATCATCGCCAGAACAGAAAGCACTCCGCATATCCCGATCAGCGTTAACCCCCGGATAAGCAAGCATTGTACCGATGAGATCGCCACCCAGTTACTAAGGATGAAGACGACAGAAGAAGGTCGCCAGGCACTCAGCCACAACCGCTTTTCCGGTTTCAGAAAAGCTCGTGCCGAGGAATATGAACGGATACGTGACCTGCTTACAGATCCACATTGATGACTCCTGGAACAACATCGATATTTAATTCGCTGCGTTTTCGTCTGATCGCCAGCGTCGTCACCATCGAGATCATCATGCTGTCATTGTTGGTGTGGAATAACATCTCTATTATCCAGACCACACACACTGACCGATTACGAGATACCGCCGCCAGCATGTTACAGCAGATCGCCAACACCTCAGGAAACTACATGATGGCGGTGGATTATGCGACGCTCGAAGATTATCTCAGCAACATCATCAGTTATAAAGAACTCTCATACATCGTCGTTTTAGATCGAGACGATAACGCCGTTATAACATTGGGTGATGCACCATCACCACCCTGGCCACAGACCGACACCCACCCCGCACAGGTAAGTGATAACATCTATGATGTAGCGAAAGATATCGATGTCGCCGATCTATCCATGGGGCGCTTACTGATGGGTTTCTCTCTTTCCCTTATGGATAATGCAATAGATGACTCCCGCAACCGGGGCATCACCATCGCCGCCATCGAGATCATCCTGACCGTCATCGTCACCGTATTGATCGGCCTCGGTTTTACTCGTCGATTGGGCGTGCTGGCCAACGCGGCGGCGGAAGTAGAAGCCGGTGATTATTCCGTCACCGTGCCGACAGAAACTGATGATGAGGTAGGAAAGACGGCTCATGCATTCAATCGTATGGTGGCAGAGATTTCTAGCCGCACCCGGCAACTGAAAAAGGAAGAAAAAATAACGCAGCAGTTGCTTGCAGAAAACAGGCTACTGATCCAGAAATCACTGGAAGTGCAGGAAGAAGAACGAAAGAATCTGGCTCGGGAACTGCACGATGAGCTGGGACAATGCATCACCGCTATCCAGGCCGATGCAGAATCTATCCGTGACCTGTCGACACAGGACGATAAACGGATAAACATCAGTGCCAATGCCATATTAAATGTTTCCGCACATATCTATGATGTGGTTCATTCCATGATGCATCTGCTGCGCCCCAGTGTCCTGGATAACCTTGGCCTGGTCGAAGCACTTAAAGATGAGATCGATGCATGGAGTAAGCGTAACCCAAAAACCAGCTGCATACACAGCTTTGAAGGTGACCTGTCTGATCTGGGAGAGCACACCAATATAACCATCTATCGCATCGTACAGGAGTGCCTGACGAATATTACGAAACATGCCCATGCCACGCACGTCAATATCAAACTGGTTCACGATTCCGATAAACTTCATCTCCTGATCGATGATGATGGTGTCGGTATGGATGTGAAATCGTCAAACCGAGGCCTCGGGCTCATCGGTATGCGTGAACGGATACAGGCCCTGGATGGAGTATTTTTTTATGAGACATCGCCAGATGATGGCTTCCGTGTCTCTATACATATCCCACACGACAACCATAGCGAATCATGACAACAAACAATATCAACGTGCTACTGGCTGATGATCATGAGGTCGTCCGTGCTGGTTACTGCCGACTGCTCGAAGCAACCTCAGACATAACCGTCATCGCCGAAGCAGAGAACGGTGAATCAGCCTGCCGGCTTTATTTCGAGCACCAGCCTGATGTACTGATTATGGATATCTCGATGCCGGGTATCGATGGCATCGAAGCCAGCAGGAAAATCCTGTTAAAAGATAAAAATGCAAAGATCCTCATCTTCAGTGTTTATGAAAATGAAGTCTATCTGACACGTGCACTGGATACAGGCGTATTGGGTTACATCTCCAAACGCAGTGCTTCACAGGTAATGATGGATGCCGTACGCACGGTCTCTAACGGGGAGGTCTATGTCGGACAGGAGATGATGCCACATCTTGTCAAGGCAAGGTCATCGACTGACAATGACCCGCTAACACAACTCACACCCAGAGAATTTGAGATATTCCTGTTACTGGCTGACAGTAAATCTGTCAATCATATCAGTGAGCTGCTCAATCTAAGCCCTAAGACAGTCGGCCATCATTGCACCCGCATCAAAAGCAAGCTGGGTATATCAGACATCGCAGGATTGACGCGGCTCGCCATACGGCTCGATCTTATGGCACCGTAAACACCCTGATCCTTCAAATAATCAGAGCAAGAGACTCAGGGACAAACCCGTTTTCTCCGACTTATTCCGATGGTCCCCAGAGCAGTTCATCTAAATTTTTATCCCCGTCAGAATGGACAGGGATCACTTTCCCGGCAATAATTTTTACACCTTCCTTTTCCAGCAGGCATTGTTGTTTATTATAGAACTCGCTGCCAGCCTCGAAGGCGAGCGTACGATTTGACCTCACGATACGATACCAGGGTAATGATTCAGGCGAGCGCCCCATCGCTCTACTCACCATCCTTGCATGACGGGGATATCCTGCTGCTCGCGCAACTTCCCCGTAGCTCATCACCCGTCCACTCGCCAGATTTGAGACGACGTTCCAGACCGCTTTATCGAATTTTGATTGAGAATAAGCCATAGCATCAATCTTAATGAAGAGAGTACCCCGCAGCAAGCGGACGAGGTATACACTGGTGACGAGAGCAGCAAAGAAAAAATTATCGCATTTTTTTGCAATCCACAAACCGAAAATACAGGTGTCTTTCAATGTAACCTCGATAATACGCTGCCCCGGCAACTACTGCACAAAAATCTGGAAAACCTTATAATAGACTTATCTCAACAACAGATAATGTGATCATGGTCGAAACCCGCATCGATGAGAATACAGGTCTATCGACCATTATTCTCAGGCCAAACAATTCATCCAGCTGGCAATTTAATATGCAGATCGTGGCTTCGCTGGCATTTATCGCCTTCTGCATATCCAGCTATTTTGCTCTGCATGGCTTATGGCTGGTCTTTCCTTTTGCAGGCATGGAAGTGGGTTTTTTATTCTTCTGTCTATACTACCGATTACGTGCGAACATCAACACCGAGGTCATCACCTTTGACGACAGTACCGTGGTTGTCGAACGTGGCAGTTACAGCGTAGAAAAGTCCTGGAAATACCATCGCATGTGGGCAAAAATCTTTGTCAAAAAACCAGACAAAC
>DROB01000196.1 GCA_011321985.1 Gammaproteobacteria bacterium
CGTTATCCTGCATCTGAAAGAACCCTTCACCACTAATCGCAAGGTCGAGTGGATTATCGGTAAATGCAATATTACCCTGAGTAAATTGTTGGGCTGTAGTCTGTAGACGCACACCCTGGCCGATAGAGGTAAAAACATCAGAAAATTCTGCACGTGATGTTTTAAAACCCGTCGTAGCTGAGTTAGAAATATTATTACCGATGATATTTAAATCATTCGATGCTGCTTTGATACCACTTAATGCTGTATTGAACGACATGTTTATCTCCTGCCTGTTTTATTTATACTTATTTTTCGATCGTTAATGTATTAGAACTATCTTATCTTTAAAATATCACTGAGTGATACTGACTGACCATCCGCAAGGTTTAGCAGAGTGCCCGCCTGAGTCCCGTCTGTATTTTTATTGATATTGATACTATCGATGCGTGACTCCAGTGCTACTTCGACAGCCTGCTGTTTACCGTTGACCAAAGCTTCTGCTGTCACCAGGTAATTACCGGCTGGCGCAACACTGCCATCATCAGAGAATCCATCCCATTTGAATTGAAGCTCACCCGAATTACTCGCTCCTAACGGTAGTGTCTTTACCTGTTCACCGCGTGTATTGTATATATTCAAGGTAACCTCACTGGCACGATCAGTCAGGTTTAGCTGACCGCTGATAGAACCGCCTGTTGCTAACAGGCCCTGATCGCTCTTTAACAGAACAGACCTGCCGACGAGGTTGGCCGCCTGTAGAGACTGGTCGGAAGAGAGTTTTGTCGCCAATGAGTCAAATGATTTTTGTAATTCATTAATACCATTCACCATCGAGGACTGTGTTAGCTGATTCATGAACTGGCTAGGATCCATAGGTTTGCTCGGATCCTGGTTTTTAACCTGGGCAACAAGCAGTTCGATAAAATCGGTCTGACTCAATTCATCATTGGGTTTGTTCACCTCAGCATTATTTATTGTTGCCGGGTTGATATCTGTAAAACTACTATTTAAACTTACTGATTCCATCTCTATGCTCCAGGGTATATTTATTGTATGGATTCGCTATTCCTTAACGTCCCATATTCAGTGTTTTGAGTAACATCTGTTTTGATGTATTAAAAACCTCGACATTATTCTGATATGAGCGTGAAGCCGCCATCATATTCGCCATCTCTTCGATCGAATTGACGCTGGATTTAAAGATATAACCCTCCTCATTCGCCATAGGATGATCAGGTTGATATTCTTTTCTCGCTGGCGCATTGCTCTCGACGATGCCGGCAACACGCACTGAAGGTGTTGACTGGTTCTGATTACCACTACCCATACCATCCAGCGCATTCATCACCGCAGCAAAAACAGGTTGTCGTGAACGATACACTTCTGACTCCGTAGTGCTCACGACATCTGCATTTGCCAGATTGCTAGCCACCGTATTGAGTCGAACGGACTGTGCGCTCATAGATGAACCTGCGATATTAAATACGTTATATAAACCCATGCTTATCTCCTGTTTATTCGCCCTTTAGTGCTGCCATCATGCCTCTGAACTTACCTTCCAGGAAAGTAAGGCTTGCCTGATAACGGATGGCGTTCTCGGAGAAGGCACTTTTTTCGAGCTGCTCATCGACCGTATTACCATCCAGGGATGACTGGTTAGGAACACGGTACAGGGTCTCGACACCCGTCATTGCCGTGTTATTTCTAATATGTCTAGAGTTGGTCGTCTTCAGCGTGGCAGTGGATTGTTGCTCAAGGTTATTCAATGTTGATCTAAAATCAATATCTCTGGCCTTATATCCAGGTGTATCTGCATTGGCGATATTTGATGCAAGCAACTCAGTACGCTGCGCTCTTAGCGCCAGTGCTTGCTGGTGGATTCCTAAAGCGGAATCAAATGATATCGGCATGTCGTACTCCAACTTTAATTTTTCTTAATTAATCAAG
>DROB01000197.1 GCA_011321985.1 Gammaproteobacteria bacterium
TCCATGGATGGACGGTATATCGCAAGGAGCCAGGGAGGGCGGTGCGAGTATGTCCAGAGATGGACGGTATATCGCAAGAAGCCAGGGATGGCAGTGCGAATATGTACAGGAAGGACAGCGCTGAGCGGGATGCGGACATTGAAAAACTTTAAAAATACTTTTGCCGCGAAGGACGTACCCGAGCGAAGCGACAAAAAGTTGTTTTTAAAAATGTCCGCTAATGGCCGATGAAAGCCCCTGGACCAGAAGCCGTTTTCAGATATACCAACAGTCGCTGTACAAGGCGGCACAATATTAACTACATTAACAAAGGAGGTAAAAAAGTGTCAGTTCCAATCTCGTATCTATCGGTCATCCTTATCTGGAGCACCACCCCATTAGCTATTCAATGGAGCGGTAACGATGTCGGTTTTCAATTTGGTGTAGCAGCACGTATGTCCATCGGGCTCATCGCGCTACTCGTCCTGTTGAAAGTCATGAAGATCCGTTTTCCCTGGCACAAAAAAGCACGACGCATCTATCTGATCAGCGGAATAACCCTTTATATCGCGATGAGCTTTGTCTACTGGGGGGCGCAACAGATACCCAGTGGCTGGATATCTGTGGTCTTTGGTTTATCCCCTGTTTTCACCAGTGTACTGGCTTCTTTATTACTAAAAGACTCACAGCTGTCGAGCATGCGCATCACTGGCATGTTACTCGGCCTCGTCGGTTTGATCGTGGTCTTTATAGAAGGGGTATCCATATCATCTTATGCGATGTTTGGTATCGCCGCTACCGTAATCGCGGCAAGCTCACAATCTATCGGCTCTGTGCTGATAAAACAACAGCAACCCGACTTTCACCCTGTCGCGATAACGGCTGGCAGTATTACCATCGCGTTGCCTCTGTTCTATCTTAACTGCGTAGTGGCTGGCGGCTGGCCTGAAACGATACCGCTGAGGTCAGCACTATCCATCCTCTATCTGGGTATCATCGGTTCAGCTATAGGTTTTCCATTATATTTTTATCTGCTAAAAAAACTGGCACCAGAACGTGTTGCCATCGTTACCCTGATTACGCCGATAACCGCTTTATTGTTGGGTTCATTTTTAAATGGTGAGATCATCAGCAGCAAGGTGTGGTCAGGAACAACATTGATCCTGGCCGGTCTGACACTGTACGAGTATGGCAAATATATACCGCATGTAAAAAAATGGAAGATACGCTGGCTGCAAAGACCGTTATGAGGGGTTACCGTATCTGTGATAAGCAAACATCTGGCAAGCGGCTATCTTTACCCATTACTTGTGCAAGCAGGATATTATTAACGCTGGTAAAGGACGATATTTATTGATTACGGGTGTTTTATTCGATTGGACAGTATAGGTATATACGCAGAAATCGCGGTTTGCAAATCGCTCCTACAGGCGAGGATATCTTCGTAGGAGCGAAATACATTCCGCGATGCCACGTTTTGCAGGTTCAGCCAGGGTACCTCTGAACAAGTATCATAGTTTCTGCGGGCTTTTAAGCGTGCAGATACAAGGCATGTTTTGCCGCAAAGGACGCTAAAGGCGCGAAGAAATACTATCTTTTATATTGGCGTTTTTTTGCGTTCTTTGCACCCAAGGGCATTTGTCGTTTCGCTCGGGTACGTCCTTCGCGGCAAAAATATTTTTAAAGCCCTTTACCGTCTGCTATACGTCGGAAACAGACCTGATACTCAAAAGGCCAGCCTCATGGTTAACAATACCGTGTGTCTATCATACGAAAATTCTGATTCTGTCGAGCGATTACGCCTGTAACCCCAGCGTGCCTGAAGCTGCCAGTCTTTTGCTATATCACTGACAAATGCCAGAAAGAAATCTGTGCGTCGATCTTTCCGGTCCTGGGTCGGTGTTCTATCGTAGTTGCTATGACGATATGAAGCTTCTATATAAGCTTTATTTTTCTTATTAAATTTCTTCTCATAACGCAATCGGAAGGCATTTCTTGTCGGAGAATAGTTCCGCCTGACAGTATTCTCTCTATCATTCATCTCCAGCTCATACCACAGGTACATCGAATCGGCCGGCCATCTAAACTGATACCCTGCCCGTAATTTCTGCCTGCTCCCTTCCAGATGACTAAAAGAGGTATTAAGACTTTCGATTTGCTCATAACGATAACGCAACCTCAGCAGATCACCATCGGGATAAGTCCGTCTGGTTCTAAGTGTGACGGCATATACCTGTTGATAGTGTTCATGCCCATAGGTCGATCTCTTCAGATTAAGATCGATGGAGTTTCGCCACTTACTCACAGGTACCAGATATCGCAGCCCGATATCATACAGGCTAAAATCGTTAAAATCTGTTTCGAGATAATTAGACAGAAATACCGTCGCCGTCGCCAGAAGTGCCTGTTTTTTTACGCCGTAACCTTCTCCTGCTATCTTTTTATCGACAGCAGCGATCGTCTGGATAAAACTACCCGATTCATTGGAGGCGACTTCCAGTGGTGCAAACCGAATATTTGAATCATACCCCGGGCTCAGATAGAGATAAGCGTGCCAGTCTTTTTTCGTGGTCTTACTGAATTTCCCTGACCTCTTGCCTGATATTTTTAAAAGTTGTTTATTGATCAGACGAGATAAGGATTTATCTGTCGAGTATTTTTTGCTTTTCTTTAAATAATGTATCGCAGATTTTTTTTCGGATAGCTTATTTTCGATTAGAGCCAGATTGTAATAAGCGACAGCGCGCAGGTTGTCATGCTGTATTAACTTTTTAAAATAAAGTTTACTCTGGTCATACTGCTTTAGCCGATAACAGACCGAACCAAGATTGTAATAAATCGACGAAGTCGGTCTGCCCTGTGACAGAGCCAGTTTCAGTGCCTGTTCGAAATGTTTTTTTGCTTCAGAAAAATGCTCCTGCTGGTACTCGAGCGTCGCCAGCTGGAAAGGATTCATACCTTTATGCCTGGCCCCGGATGTAGCAACGGGTTCTGCATGTGATAGCGAGCATTGTAGAAAAAACAGGACACTGAGGCACAGGGAATTGATGCACTTAA
>DROB01000198.1 GCA_011321985.1 Gammaproteobacteria bacterium
CTACCATTTTTAAATACATACGATACATCTGAGCCAGGTACTCTAGTCTGCGACTGTATTGATGTGCATTACCAAAATTCTGAAAATATGCGGACAAGCATGTATCAAACGGGTGTCGTCGACAATGTATGACTTTTGCAGCAGGCAATATCAGCTCTATCAATCCTAGATGACCACAGTTGCTGGGCATCTTATCAGTGATACATGCATGTTCCTGAGCATTCGGGTTTACTTCATCCCTGTATAATTCAGCAAGATTATTAAGTTGCCCGGTAGTGAGTTCTAACAGACAAGAGGGATATTGCGACTTTAATGAATATCGTTGCTGAACTGATGCCATGATCTCATTAATAGTAGTCAACTCTCCTGCTCCGTAGATTTGACTATGTCTATCCAGTATCTGCTCAGTTAGCGTAGTTCCTGACCTTGGCATTCCAACGATAAATACTGGTACTTCATCGATATTATCTGCACGTTGCAAATTTTTCATCGTTGTCTTTGTAAAAAACTGCCGTTGGGTCTTGATGAAAGATTTATATGCCTGAATATTAAATTGAGCTGGCAAAGCACTATTAGCCTTTGCGTAATGCACGAACGCATCATCATACTCCTTCAATTTGTCATATAAATTACCTGCATGAAAATGCAAACTAGACTCTAATGGAGAGGGTAAACTGAAATTTTTAAGGGCATCTTCTACCAGGGCCAGCGCCTTTTCCTTTTCATCAAAATGCACACTGAGCCTGGCGTAAGCAGCAACTATGCGTGGCCGAGGTTTTGATATTTCCAGCCATGGGCGTAACCTGGCCATAGCCGCATCATATTCCCCTGAAATCTCAAGACTGGAGACCTCATTTAAGATATGTACTATTTGTTCCTGTTTCATGAAGCCTGTTTACCTGACAAAGAACTGACGTATTGTTACAGAAGAATACACACCTGTACCCGGGAGCTTTAAATCGCAATGGGTATGGTAAGTTTAAAATTTGTACCCTTGCCTACTTCACTATGTACTTCGATCCGCCCGCCTATAGCCAGCATGATCTCCCTTGCTTCATAAACTCCTATACCCATACCCTTGCTTCCTTTAGTCGTTTTAAATGGTTTGAATAATTCATTTTTTATAAAATCTTCTTCCATACCACTTCCGGTATCCTCGATCTCGATAACTACACCTTCCGTAGAACGTTTCTGTGAGATTGTGATTCTTCCATCATCATCGGTCGCATCCTGCGCATTTTGCACGAGATGACCCAGGATAGCCAGGAGTTGATTTTTGTCTGCCTTCACAAAAAAAGAGACAGACTCACATCCTAATATCGGTACAGGCTTCCCACCTGCTATCTGCCTGTTATGCACGAGCTCTTCCAGAACAGATATTATATTTACTTTACTTGATTTATCAGATGCCACTTTACCACTTAACACTTCCATCATCTTATTCATTTTGACTACTGAGTTATTAATTGTTTTAAAAACATCCTCCATAAACAGTGGATTGTCCTTATGTTTCTCAGCATTGCTTGAAATAAGGGAAAGTTGTGCCACAAGATTTTTTATATCATGAACGACATATGTCGAAACTTTATTGAAATTTTCAAACTGTCTGGCCTCTGCAAGTGCTTCAGAAGCGTTCATCTGTTCCAGGAAAGCAGCAACCTGACGTGCAGCGGTTTTCAACAGGTCACTATCCTCCCAATTGAATGTCTTTTTACGTGCCGAAGCATGGTCTAGAACGATAAATCCGATTAGCAGATCATTATAAATAAGCGGCACGAGCAACCAGGGCTGGACTCGCTTTACCCATTCTGGTAATTCAAGATAACCCAGGCGGTTATATACTTCCGGATTCTCTCGAAATTCATCAACACTGATGACAAATTCATGCTCTTCCATAAACTTCGGCAGGGCCGTTTGCGCTGGCTCACGATCAGTCACATGATCCATCTGCCAGGTATCCACACAGACAAAAAAACCGTTATCCTCGCGCAACCACAACATCCCACCTGGGCTCTCGATTATTTGAGCTATTGATTTTATCGTATTACGATACAGCTCTTTTTCTACACTCGATGCCGCTATGGTACGGATAAACCGTAGCCATTCTTCACGATAATCATATTTATACGGGTAGAAATGCTTGTTTACCAGAACATACAGGCGTGCCCGTATTCGTCGAGAAGTCAGAAACAGTGCTAAAGACAATATTGTTATGAATAAAAATATCGCCTGCGCCACAAGTCCCCAGTTACCACCAAAATCACGGACATAATAACCAGCTATACCCATGACCATCAGATAAATGCCACTGGTCAATAAAGTCGTCGTATGAAAAACAACACGGCGAGAGATAAAAATTTCGGGTGACCATAGAGGATCCCGCGAGATAGAGACACCGATTAGTGGAACCGTCAGTGCGTATATAAAACCCCTTGCCTGCCACAATACAGGATCGATCCTCTGGTACAGAAGCCCATCGGAGTACATATAAAAATCATAAACATACATCCCGAGTAACCCGAGGCATAAGTATTTTATTGCCCATTTTTGCTCAGGAAGAGTATTGCGATAAACCTGCTCTACGAAAACGATGCCGATCACAGCCATCAACAGACTTAATGCTGTCAGATATTCAATACCTTTTATCGTTAATATATCACCAAATACATACTCCAGCAGTTCAGGTATTATCAGTATGAACACTGATATTAAAATTCCGTATCGTATTTTTTTAATCGTCGATGCTTTAAAACGGCCGCTGTATGCAACACTGAGTAGCTGCAC
>DROB01000199.1 GCA_011321985.1 Gammaproteobacteria bacterium
CAACAGTGCGGGAATGTCTTCCGCGCCGATATCGATGTTATCGATATTGTTCTCCTGTGCAGTGCCGGCATTGCCGGGGGCGACGAAAACCTGATTGACCAGTGGGGATTGTGCTGCTTTCCAGGCGAGGGCATGTTCGCGCCCGCCGCTGCCGACGATGAGGACTTTCATTAATATGTCTGTTCGGTTTATTTAAAAGCGGGGTATTTTACACTATTAAGGCCGTTTCTATTAATTGATTGTGTCCTTAAGCTCGGTGCTTGTCTGCTGGAGATTGCGGAATAAATAGCGTCCCTGCGAACCCCTGGCCGTAGGGGCGCAATTTGTTCCACGATTATGCTGACAGGGTATCACCGGCAGCGGTAGAAATACGACCATTCCTCATGGGTGATGTCAGCCAGTATATTCAGGAAGGCAGGTTGCGGGATCGCCTCTTTGGGGAATATATCGCTGATCTCGATAAACAGGCGAGCATAGCCTGCCATTTTTCGCCAGTTGAACGCTTCGACAGGGGAAGTGTTATTGCACAGGTCGCATCTGATCATTGATCCCATCTGTGATTCCTGCCAGTTTTTGACCGGTTTTTTACACGTAGGGCAGCGTGGTACGACGGGATGTTTCTGGTCGAAGATCAATCGAGCTGATTCATGATGATGTATTTTTATGCCACAAAAATTTTTGTTATCCGAGTCGTCTTCAAACTGGATAGCAGGGGAACAACCCAGATATGTGATGTGATCCAGATATCTATCACCAGTATAGTAAACAAGGTCGTCAGGTCTGTTCACCGCCTGCGAGATGAAACCTGCTTTTTGTAGTGCAGTGACCAGAGTATGGGTGTCATCAGAGGTGTAGTGTCGTGAATCGGGGTGCAGCAAGAGCGAACATCGCCCGTATGTTTGAGGCATGCGGGTCTACTCTTTTTTGTTTTCTTCTTCAGGGTGGGGGATTAATTTTTCATCGTCATCCATAAGGATACGGTGAGCAGGACCTTCGAGATCCTCGAACTGATCGGATCTTACGGCCCAGAAAAAAATAGCGATGATGATGACGACGATGATCAGTGCTACCGGGAGGAGTAAGTAGATTATATCCATGGGTTCCTTTATCGAAAAATTATTGTCTGCGGAATAAAAAATTTTAAAACTTGATCCTGTTGAGACGCAGAGCATTCAAAACAACGACCAGCGAACTAAGTGACATGCCTGTTGCTGCCAGCCAGGGTTCCACATATCCCGTTGCGGCTGCGGGTATCGCGATGACATTATACAGCAGTGCCCAACCTAGATTTTGTCTGATAATGCTCAGTGTTCTGGTCGCGATGATATAACCGTGGTAGATATGCCGGATGTCATTGCTGATCAGGACCATGTCTGCGGTCACGGTAGCGAGATGCGTACCTTTGCCTATGGCGATTGACAGGTCGGCTCCGGCCAGTACCGGAGCATCATTGACACCATCCCCTGTCATCACCACGATGGCTCCCTGCTGTTGCAGGATCTTCACATTTTTCAGCTTGTCTTCTGGTTTCAGATCGGCGAGATAGTGTGTTATGCCCAGCTGTTCACTGACTGCACGGGTATTTTCCAGCCTGTCTCCACTCATCAGGTGTGTTGTTTTATTCTTTCTGTGTAAATACTCTATCAGTGCGTATGACTCCTCCCTGATACTGTCAGACAGGATGAAGGTTGCGATACACTGCTCCTGATCTGCCAGATAAATTTTACTGGCATGTTCTGTATCATCATCCATGATAGCCGCTGGATCTGGACCGTTCTGCTCTATAAATGCCCTGTTACCCAGAAACCATCGTGTTTTATTATCTGCCAGGTTGATCCTTCCCTGAATGCCGGCACCGGCGACATGTTTCAGTTCATTGATTTTTAGTAATGGTCGATGGTTGGCAGATAATAATGCTTTGGCGATAGGGTGTTCAGAATGGGTTTCCAGCGATGCGGCGATGGCTAAAACAGTGTCTTCATCATAGGCAGTGGTGTTCAGTACTATTTTTTCGAGTTCGATTTTGCCTGTGGTCAGAGTGCCGGTTTTATCGAAGACAAAATCTGTGGCATGCGCCAGTGTCTCCAGGGCAAATGCACGTTTTGGTAACAGGCCGATTTTTGCCAGTTGGCCACTTGCAGCGGTGATGGCTGTGGGCGTTGCTAATGATAGCGCGCAGGGACAGCTGACCACCAGTGTGGCGATGGTTATTTCCAGCCATTGTGATGCGTCAACGCTATACCAGTAAATGGCGACGATGGCAGCGATACTCAATAACAGGCTGACAAACCAGCTGGCGATCTGGTCGGCCAGTTTCGCGATGGCGGGCTTGGTGTGTTGTGCTTCTTCGATCAGGCGTTGTATGGAGGAAAGGACAGAATTTTCACCGATTTTC
>DROB01000200.1 GCA_011321985.1 Gammaproteobacteria bacterium
ATAAGGCCCACTGAACTCACTGGTTTTATATTCATCCTGGCTACCACCTGCCAGCGCTATGTCCTCATAGCTTAGGACCTGACAACCTGCTGCATCCTGGATCATGCTGTAATATTCTTCTATCGAAAGTCCGAGTAGTTCAGCCACATCACTGGCTTTAGCATCTCCACCTTTTTCTTTTTCGACGGTTCTCATCGCTTCGGATAGCTGTCGGGATTTTTTGTAGACAGACCGTGGTGTCCAGTCACCGCGGCGGACCTCATCGATCATCGCACCCTGTATCCGGATGCGGGCATAAGTTTCAAAGCTTGCTCCTTTTGAAGTATCGTACCCTTTCAATGCCTCAAACAGGCCGATCATACCTGCCTGTATCATATCCTCGAGCTGGATGTTCGAGGGTAGTCGGGAGATCATGTGATATGCGATACGTTTAACGAAAGGTGCATGCTCTGTCATCAACGCATCATAATTCGGTCGCTCTTCAGCGATAGCACCTACATCTGCATAACTTGAAAGCATGTTCATCAGTATGCCTCCTGCGGTATTACCGCTGTCTGAACCGTGGCGATCTGAGACAGGTCATTCCTGATCATCTCGGACTGGATCAAACGTTCGACGAAAAATTTCAACTGCCCGGTCGATTGCCCTGTCGCTTCCATGGTACCTTCAGGCCAGCTATTTATCTGCCGTGTTATGCGTTTAAAAGCTAATGCCGATGGACTACGGGGAAAAGCCTGGACCACGGCTTTCTGATGCTGAACAGATTTTCTCAATTTTTCATCGTAGGGTACCGTTCCTGTAAATGTTAAAATAACATCAAGAAAACGATCGGTTGCCTTGGTCAGTTTCTTGAACAGAGCACGGCCTTCATTGACATTATGGGCCATATTAGCAAGCACATGAAAACGATTGACACAGTGTTTCTTACTCATCACTTTGATGAAGGCATAAGCATCTGTTATCGATGCGGGTTCATCATGAACCACGACGATGACATCCTGTGATGCCTTGCAGAAATTTGTTACGGTATCGGATATCCCTGCACCGGTATCGATGATTAATACATCGACCACATGACCGAGGTCACTGAAAGCATTTATCAGACCGACCTGTTCTGCTGGTGTCAGATTAGCCATCTTGTTAATACCCGATGAAGCAGGGATGATCTTTATATTTTCGGGGCCATCGACAATGATCTCTTCGAGTGTTCGTTCACCACTTATCACATGTGAAAGATCATATTCTGTATTTAAACCCAGGAGAACATCGATATTAGCCAGACCCAGATCAGCATCCAGTAACATGACTTCTTTTCCCTGTTTAGCCATGGATAATGCCAGGTTGATAGAGATATTGGTTTTCCCTACCCCGCCTTTACCACTGCTTATGGCGATGATCTTTAGCGGTTTTGGACTGATTATCCTGCGTAGATTATCCGCCTGATCATTCGAATGTTCTATTACAGCATTAGATAATTGCATTATTAACCATCCCACCGAATGAATACGCCAGCTCTTCTGCGGACGGTGATTTATTCGTTTTACGCATTAACTTAACGGCTTCTTTGACCAGTAACTGTCCTCTGGCCTGATGTAGATCATCGGGAACTTTCTGTCCATCACAGACAAAATGCAGAGGCAGATCATGTTGTACCAATACCGATATTATCTCGCCCAGACTGGCAGCTTCATCAATTTTGGTCACCACACAACCGCTCAGTTTTAATTTTCTGAAGGCGCGGATAACTTCATCCTGTAGATTCATCTGACCCGTTGCCGATAACACCAGATAATTCTTTATCTCCATCCCACTCAGATTTAATGTAGTCAGTTGCTCGGAGAGACGGACATCTTTCTGGCAGATACCGGCCGTATCTATCAACGTTAACCTGCGCTCATTCTCACCTGATGGAATATCGGCTTCTCTGAGCAGATTTTTTAATTCTTCGGCATCGGTAGCTACGTGTACAGGAACACCCAGTATTCTTCCATAGGTCCTCAATTGTTCATGTGCTCCGATCCGGTAGTTATCGGTAGTGATCAATGTGATCCCACGCCGGCCATGTTTTAATGCAAACCGTGCAGCCAGTTTAGCTATGGTCGTAGTTTTACCGACACCGGTCGGGCCGATCAGTGAAACGATGCCACCACTGGTCAAGATATCATCATCATCAACAGGTACCAGACCGGCCAATAGTTTTAACGACTCTAACCAGCTATGTTTATTCAGTCCCTGATTAGCAGACTGCCTGGCGATACTCTTGCTTAACCTGGAACTGAGACCAAGTGTCATCAACTGTTTTAATAAACTTGCATATAAGGGTTGTACCCGACCGGTTTCACCCCAGGCGAATTGCATTAGCGGTGCTTCCATTATGTCTCGTAAACCTTTAAGTTCATCCTGAATTTTATTCAGGGCAGGTG
>DROB01000201.1 GCA_011321985.1 Gammaproteobacteria bacterium
TATTGTTCATCGCTTCCTGAACGATGCGGAATATGACCACTTTTTTGTCTTCTGAGATGTCTGATTCGACGACATTGATGATCTGTTTGATGGATACACCGGTATAAGTGTCACCAAACTTTCTGCAGAACCAGCTCAGGGTTATCAGTGTTCCGAGGTCGTCCAGCAATGCGGGCCTCAGGTCCATCGATATGTGACGGACTTCATGTATTATGGCTTGCAGGTTTTTTACTACATCGGTGAATTCATCGTATTCGGCATTAAAAACTTCATCTTTGCCTATGAGCAGTTCTTCCAGTTTAAATTTTGTAGCTCCCAGGCTCTGTCCGACTGAATCATGCAACTCACAGGCGATCCGCTTTCTCTCTTTCTCCTGAGTAGTGAATATGTCCCGTAGAAGTGCCAGGCGGCAATCCTGTGATTTTTTTAATGCTTTATTTGCCGATTGTTTGACCTGTAATTCGTGCTCAAGTTTTTTATTCGTCTGTTTGAGTTCTTTTGTTCTGTTATCTACGGTCTTCTCTAGTTTCAGGGCGTGGGTCTTCAGCGATACTTCTATATCCTGGCGCGTCGTAATATCATCTATTATTAAAACTGCGTAACATTGGTCCTTATTGGAATCATAGTCAGAGATTTTTCTGAGGGTGTATTGATAAGTTTTGCCAGTCTGTTTTTTTTCTATCTTTCTCTCGATCGCATCCCTGTTTTTGATCTCCTGCCAGATATGAGGCCATTCGGTCATCCACGCATCTTCCGTACCATCATTGTTCAGACATCTAAGGAAATCTGAAACAGACAAGCCATCGACTTTGTTGACCTTGCCGATGCCCCATGATTCAACGGTCCTGTTGACGCGGGTGATCCTTGCGCTGTCATCCATGGCTATAACGAGCTGTGGCAGGGTGTCGATTACCAGCTCCCATTGTTTTTTTGCCCTGGAGATATTGTCTGCTTTGTTTTTTAACCGGTTCATTATGATGGATCTATCGATCGACCTTTTTGATTTATAGTCGATCAGCTGGCCTGAAACGATGAGCAACAGGGCGATATAGCCTCTTATCAATAGATCGTTGATACTCGAAGGTATGATTTCAAACTCTGCTTCGTCGTGCTGGTAATATTCAATGAAAGAGCCCAGGAGCCAGAGTGAGAGTGATATTAAAATGGCCATTTTAAGGAAATGGTGCCTGTTTGTTATGTCGCTACTGCCTGCTCCCTGATCCGTGTTATCTGCGGGTTTCGAGAGGGATTCAAAATGAGAGGCTTTATCCTTGTCCTGTAAGGCACTGCTCCTGTTTGCTGTCTGGTCCTTGTTGACAGGGGATGCTTTCTTGAATTCTGTAACTTTGTTATCAGTGCGAGGATGGGGCTGTGATGGAAATGCCGGGCTGTTATCCGAAACTTTTCTGGCACCTGCCTTCGATGCGAGAGAGATGCTTCTTATATGTTTGACGGTTGATGACATAATTTTTAACAAATATCTATAGTTTTTAGCCTTTTGCAAAGGACCAAGATGTAAGCTAGAGCCCGGCGCATGATGCTTGAACGCGATGCCACATTGCAATTTTTGTAATGTCTGTGTTTTGTGGCGGCATAAAAAGTTGGGTGCTATCGATTATTAAGCAAAAAATAGACCACATTTGATATATGCAACTAA
>DROB01000202.1 GCA_011321985.1 Gammaproteobacteria bacterium
GACGAGAAAAGTCTGCACCAGACTTGGTAACAAAGGCCAAACCAGCCAGCAACAGACCGACCAGCAGCCAGGCCATGGTCAGATATTTAATTTCTGTTAGGGTGGAAGAACCTCGCCAGACACGGTAAACGTTAAACAGAGGAAATAATAAAGCAGCGAGAACAGAAGCAATCAGAATTACTTTGATGTAATGACCGGGTAGTCCCTGGACACCGGCTGCGGTATATGTCTCATAAGCGGCTGAATAATAATACGATAGCGCACCACAGGATAATACGACCATAAAGTCTATCATCCGTAAAATTATCTGAAGGACGTTGGAATGCCCTTTTAAAAAGCCTTTTTTAATCATCTACAAATAACAGCCCTGTAACCCTCATGTAACAACCCCGAATTATACATAACATGACTGTAGATGAGCACAAAAAAATAGCAAACCATGACACAGCTCACAGCAATTAATTTCTGATTATTATTTGAAATAGCCTTTATTCATCGCCAGCAATCTTTTTGACCACAGAGGAAGCATCCTCTCCACCAAACCCAGTCTAAAGCCGGCATACCGAAATAGTGTTCTCAACATGCCTTCGGGCACTAGCCAGAAGGCATGTTTCAGCAGGTATTTATATTCTGAAAAAACAAATTTAAGCCCCTCACCTTCTGCACCGCCGAGTGACTGCCTGATCCATGGTTCACGGGCGTGAAATACACCCATGTCGAAATATCGCTGCATCTCCTGCCAGAAAGAATAAGAATGTGAATGGTAAACACAGGCGTCTGCAGCGTAAGCAACTCCATACCCGACCATCAGCATCTTTGCCGCCACGTACATATCTTCACCAAAGATGACATCCGCTGGAAAGCCTCCGACATCAAGTAAAGCCTTCACTCTGTATGCTGCAAACGAATTAGACAGAAAAGCCGCTTTTAGTCCTTTTTTATCCGCATCAGCAATGGTGTTTAGCGATGATATTTCCGAATAATTAAATAGCCGCGCATGCGTTTCAATAGCGCCCGCTTCAGGTCGTGGCAGCTGCCTGCCACAGACGGCGGCCACACCCTTATCATTAAACGGAGATAAGATATTTCGTAGCGAATCAGGACGAGATAAAATCGCATCCTGGGTAAGAAAAATGGCTATATCCACACCACTAAGGCCTGCAACAGCACTTTGTCTTGTCGAACCATGATTGAACAATCTGACATCAATCGACTTAACATTAAAACCTGCTTCACGAGCCAGAAAAACAGTATCATCTGAAGAACCGGAGTCAATGACATAAATGTCACCTGCTTCTATGCCCGTTGCTGATACTGCATTTATCCAGTCGCGCCATAACGAACCGGCATTTAAAGTTGGTACGATAACAACAGCTTTCATAAAATTATCGTATTGCTACCAACGTAAGAAATTCTCTTCGCTTCTTGCTCGACAACTGTATTAGCTCCAGTGACAGAACCTTTAAGAACATTCCTATCTTTCTCATACCGCAATCAAGCATAGAAACACAGGGCTTTGATTGGTTTAACAGTCTCTCACTGGCCAACCCCATATAAACGCCTGACAAGCCATGGTTTTCCTGCTCGACAGACACGAAACCTGTTTTCGTCAATATACTACGTAATGATTTTTGATTGAAAAGCATGATATGCCTTGGTGGTTCCAGCCCCCTCCAGTTCGACTTATATAAAGCATATCCGATACTCTCGATATTTGGCGTTTCCAGCCACAAAGTACCACCATCATTCAACAGCGCATAACATGTCCGTATGAGCTCCACAGGATCATAAACATGCTCTATAACATGACTAAGAGAAATAAAATCAAACTTCTCCTTGCTACCGATTGTATCGATGCCTCCAGTTCGTACATCAAGGTCTCCCGACCTGGCCTCAGTCACCGCGTCTTCATCGAAGTCCACTCCAACCACACTCCAGCCATATCTGTCCGCAAACCTCAGAAACTCACCATTACCGCAACCTACATCGAGCAGCTTCCCCGTCCCTTTTTCCCCCTTGAATAGATGCCTGGACTTGGCATCAAAATACAACGACAGAGGAACAAATAATCGCATCGCTATATAAACAACATAGTCAGAAAAACGTCCTTTCTTGCACGCTACAGCATAATATTTCTCGGAAAAGTAACTCTTTATAAGCCTCAGCCGATTATTAACCAGATCATCTTTGTCAGAGTTATGAGTATAATAATGGCTGTATGCATTACCTATGGATTCACGATCAGGCCGAGGGGAAAGATACGCCACACCACAATTCTCACATGCGCAGATTTCCCAGAACCCCGTGGACGGATCTGTCATCCGGTCGATTAAACCAGATTGAAGCACCCTGCTCTTTTCGCTGTCACAAATCGGGCACTTATCTACTATTTCAAGCTGATCACGCAGCCATTGCTGAAATGCCATATCACCCACTGCTGCATCTGCCTTGAACGACCAGGTAACTAACCACGTAAAACCTCCTGTAC
>DROB01000203.1 GCA_011321985.1 Gammaproteobacteria bacterium
CCTGCATCCCCCCCAGGCTACCACCGATGACCGCACACCAGTGTCCGATATTGAGTGTAAGCATAAAACGATACTGGCTGAGCACCCAGTCTTTCACCGTAACGATGGGGAAATCCGGTCCCCAGTACCTGCCGTTTTCAGGGTTAATCGTATTGGGACCACTGGAACCTTTACAACCACCCAGGTTATTGATGCAGACCACAAAAAAATGATCGGTATCAATCGGTTTACCCGGACCGATCGCACTTTCCCACCAGCCTGGCTTTTTATCATCCGGATGATTATATCCGGCGGCATGTTGGTCACCGGACAAGGCATGACAGATCAAAATCGCGTTACTGGCATCCGCATTCAACTCCCCATACGTTTCGTAGGCGATATCATACTCGAGCAAGGTTTTACCGCACTCCAGCGTTAGTGCTTCAGAAAAATGAGTAATTTGAGTTTCGACGATTCCTACAGAATCGGCGGCTATGGTTTCAGGCACGTATTTTCAGAATGTGGACGTTAATGGGGTAAATCTCTATGTGCAGTGTAATTTGTGCACAACAAACATGCAATCCGTTACACCTATATATTTACCTCGTTAATACCCTTGCACCTCTATCTATTACCTTCACCGGTCCGCCCCTATCTCACCCCCGGCATTTAGATCAGGCGCAAAATTCATCACCAGATCCATCTGTTTAGCATAACGCCGGGAAATAACCGGCTCAATATGAACTCCAACATGCGTTCGACCCGCCTCACTAAATGCCCGGGATAATGGATGGTTAGCAAGGTGTGGCCTTAACTCGCCGGTTCTTCCCACATAGAGTATCGAATAGCCGAAACGGTTTCGCCGCAATACGACATAAACAGCACCGTAGGATACAAGAGAACTATCCCAGGGATAAATAGTAAAAAGATAAGGGTTTTTAGTCGCCCCCGAGAAAACCATCGTCTTTTCATCCATCATCAGCCCTACTCCTTTATTTGACACCTGCACGACGAGGTTACGGACACTAACCCACCCGTTTTTAATCTCTACGGGTTAATTCCCCGTGGCTTGCCACGAGTTTTGTGAGAACGAGCATTACCAGCGCATACCCCGTCCGCTTGCAGCGGGGTAATTTATCCATTTTGGAAAAATCTGTTTAGCGCCTCCTGTAAGGCCACAAATAATATCGGCTATCAAAAAATTTGAACAAAGGACACATCGAGCGCCCCCTTTTATACAGCCATTTTGCTATGATGTTGGCGATACGGGTTCTCGCAACACTTATTTTATGCGTACACACGAATGAACTGCTCAATAAATCGAGCAATTTCTATATTATTCTCGATTATTGCTCAATATAATTAACATGTCAAGCAGATGCGTTCAAATAAATTAACACTTCGCTTAAAGGAACAGATAGAAGCGCTCAAAGGGGGCGTGACCACCGCCGCAAACCACCTGGGCAAGTCACGTAATACCATCTACAACTGGATCGAAAAGGGTAACGCCCCTGTGGACCAGCTCGAAAGACTGGGAGAGATCGGCGTGGACATCTGTTACATCGTCACTGGTTTCAGCGAGACTGAGCTCAGGCTATCTGACCCGGTACTCGCAGGAAATATCGGTGAAACCCCAAACGCATACCAGAATATAAAGACAGAAAACGAAACACACTCCACCGATCTGGGCGACAAACTCGGTGTCATCGTAAATGATTATGTTCGTAGCGACACCCGAAACATGATCACCACTGTTCTGGAACAGGTACTGGACAGCAAAGATATAACACTGGATAGCAATCAACAGACCCAGCTCATTACTGCCGCCCAGAATGGCTACGAGCAGTTAGCACTAAATGACCGCACAGAACAATTCCGTCAACTACTGGACACACTTATCGAAGTAACACTGACCGAGAACATTGATCAGCACCCCTGAAACATTCCCGACCCGGATTACCCCTCTACCGGCTCAGACCGTCCCACTAACCACTCGAGCAGCCACACAGTAATACCGCCCACTGCGCCCAGCAGGTGTGCCTGTGTCAGCACATGCCCGCCAGCCATCTCCTCCGAACCCGGTAGCGCACCGTAAAAAAATTCCCACAGCAGTTTAGCCAGCAGCACCGCCAGCAAAACATAACCACTGATCGGATAAAACCGGATCTCACGCAGAGCACCATATAAAAACAGGCCGTGCAACACACCCGACAAACCGACATAGAAATGAATATCGGTCATCCACCACCACAGTCCCGCGCTGATCACCATCGCGGAGACCAGGATAACGAGTAGCCACTGCATGAAGCTGGCATGTGAGCTGAAGAAAAATGCCACTATCGCCAGACCAGCCATATTCAACAACCAGTGCGACCAGTTCAGGTGCACGATATGTCCGCTAAGCAACAACCATATATCACCCTGCTCGACCAGAGAACGATCGAAACGCCAGCTGTCCACCCAGCCGAAAGCCTGAAGCAGGCCCGAGATCAGAAACAGTAATAACCATAAAATGTGACTGGAATGGTACTGGTAACGAAACTTTATCTGTTTTGTAGGAGTCATTGTCATAGGCAGCACGCCCGGCATTTGTTATTATTTTGTTTTTAAAGATATCACACTGAGCATTATAGTCATTCGTACACATCCGGAGTTTTACGTGCCATATAAAAGCAGAAATAAAAGCAAACAGGCTGGTTTTACCTTAATCGAGATCATGGTCGTGGTCGTCATCATCGGTATCTTGGCCAGTGTTGTCGTTCCTCGCATCATGGATAACCCTGATAAGGCTCGTACCGCCAAGGCAAAAAATGATATCCGGGCACTCGAAAGCGCACTGGATATCTACCGCCTGGACAACTTCGTATATCCAACCACCGATCAGGGTCTTGAATCTTTGGTCACTCAACCGACCACCTCACCCGAGCCCCCAAACTGGAAAAAGGGAGGATACATCAAGAAACTAAATAACGACCCCTGGGGCAACAGCTACTTATACCTGAATCCTGGTGAACACGGCGAAATAGACATCTATTCGCTGGGTGCCGATGGCGCACCGGGTGGTCAGGGGCCCAATCTGGATATCGGCTCCTGGGACAAACAGTAAACACAACATTGGAGCCGGCTATATTGAAACCAGCTATATTAAAGCCTGTTATCCGGTCGCTCTTTTTTCACCCCGTCTTTCCGGTCAGATCCATGCCGGAATGATGGCTGCGGGTTTACCAACGGTCATGCAGACACACATCCAACATCGATCTCACCCACAGCACGGGTTCACCCTGCTGGAGTTGCTGGTGGTCGTGGTCATCGTCGCTATTTTATTCACCTATACCACCCTGGCTATCCGCAGTGACTCTCCGGAGGACCATATCAAAAAAGAAGCACAGCGCCTGGAACGGCTGTTTCAACTGGCCCTGGAAGAATCCATTTTACGTGGCGAAGAGTATGCCGTCGAGATATATACCGATGGCTACCGTTTCCTCAAATTCACCAACAACCAGTGGCTGCCTGTGGAAGGCGATAAACTGCTACGTGAACGGGAACTCCCCCAGAACATGGAGATCGACATGCGCCTGGAAGAGACCGAGGTAGTGATCAATTTAGCGAACGACCCGAAAGACCAGCAATCATTCTCTCTGGATTCAGATAAAGATGAAAATAAATCCAGAGCAAAACCACAGATATACTTGCTCTCCAGTGGCGAGATCACACCCGAGTTCGATATCCGTCTCTACATACTGGGTATCGAAACAAGCTATATTGTAAAGGGTGCTTTCGATGGTTCGATATCGACAGAATTGAGCGACCTGTAAAAATGATGAAAAGATCTGGCCTTCAACAGAACACCGGCTTTACCTTGATCGAGGTCATGGTCGCATTAACCATCATAGCCATCTCTCTCGGTGCTCTGCTCAACACATCAGGAACACAGGCGAACAGTGCTACTTATCTGAAACAGAAAACTCTGGCGCACTGGGTCGCTGCCAACGAACTGGCTCAGGTTCGGATAGCAAAAGAATTCCCGGGAAGAGGCGATAAAAAAGGCTCAACGGTGATGGCGAACCACGAATGGTTCTGGGTCAGAACGACGAAAGAAACCGAAGACAAAGATGCCAGAGAAGTCACCTTTAAGGTATATGCTGACAAAGAGCGCACCAATAACCTGACCACATTGATCGGCTATGCAACGCGCTAACCGAAAAGCACCCCGGTTCCGGCAATGCGGGTTCACCTTACTTGAGCTACTCATCGCCAGCATTATCTTTGCCATCATGGCGATCATGGCCTATGGTGGCCTCGACAATGTCATAGCTAACAGCAAGTCTTCACAGC
Source organism: Gammaproteobacteria bacterium (assembly GCA_011321985.1). Taxonomy (GTDB): domain Bacteria; phylum Pseudomonadota; class Gammaproteobacteria; order SZUA-229; family SZUA-229. The sequence goes on from DROB01000203.1 coordinate 4,315, forward strand.
AGGCATTGAAACGCCTGCAGCAGGTCCAGCAGAGTATCTCCGTGTTAAACCGGGACTTCACACAGATCATCCCGCGCGCCATTCGTGATGAATTCGGTAACATACAACCCTATATAAGTGCTGGCAGCAAAGTCGATACACTGGTCGAATTCACCCGTGGCGGCCGTGTCAATCCCGCCAACCTGTTACGTAGCACCTTGCTGCGCGTCGCCTATCAGTTTGAGGACGATAAACTTATCCGCTTACAATGGCCTCAACTCGACCGCGCACAGGAATTAGAACCCCGAAAAACCACCCTCATCGATAATGTAGAAGAGGTGAGCATACGCTACCTCGATCGAAACAAGCAGTGGCAGGACCAGTGGCCACCACTGAACGCCGTTGGCGGTGGAACAGGCCTGAATGCCACCACACTCAATGGTATCGAGATCGTCATGACGCTAAAAGACTGGGGAGAGATCCGTCGTCTCTATGCGATGAACTAAATCATGACCAGCATAACCCAACAACGTGGTGTCGCGATCATCACCGCACTCCTCATCGTCACCATAGCGACGACCATCAGCATCACTATCAGCACCCGCCTGCAACTCGATGTGCAGCGCACCAGTAATTTAATCGCACAGGATCAGGCATACCTTTACCTGCTGGCGGCAGAAGAATGGTCACAGCGGATCTTACGTCAGGATAAAAAAGACAGTCGCACAGATGATCTAAGCGAACCATGGGCATTCCAGGTACCACCGCTACCTGTCGATGGTGGCTCTATCCAGGGAACGCTGACCGACCTGCATTCCTGCATCAATATCAACACACTGGTGAGAAACGGGGCATTCAATGAGACCACCAAAAAACGCCTGTCACAGCTGTTCAGAATTCAGGGTTTAAAAAATGATCCGACGCAGGCGATAAAAGACTGGATCGATGCTGATCTGGACACCTCGAACCCGGATGGTGCAGAAGATGGTTATTATCTCAATCTCGAAGTCCCCTACCGCACCGCCAACACCCCCCTGTACAGCATCAGTGAGCTACGGCTGATAAAAGGCTTTGAAGACAATAAAGCTTTTCAGCTGGTCGCTCCCTATCTATGCGCCTTTACCACAGATGGCTCCGATACTGCTATCAACGTCAACACGGCCAGTTCTGAAGTGCTACAATCACTATCAAACGATATGACGAAAGATCTGGTAACCAAGATCATTGAGCGCCGGGACGATAAACCCTTTACTGACATTAAAGATTTTACCGGCTTTTCCAAACTAGGCACTATAATCAAGGATATCGCCAACCTGTCAGTCAACAGTAATTATTTTTTACTGCGAACTCAGGCGAGGATAGGTCCGGCCAATAAAGTCATGTACAGTGTTATTTTCAGGGATAGTTCTGGAAAAACAGAGGTCAGGTCTCGTACTCTACGAACATTATAAACAATAAGATTAACCCTTTGTACGATACGATGATTTCGTACAAACTCTCATAAAAGCGACTAGCTTAAGCAGGCCATCATGAGTGAAACACTACTCATCCATTACAATATAGAACAACCGCAACAGGCGACCTGGTCATTATGCAATGATGCGGGCGAGCTTACCGGCAAGATCACCACAGGCCCTCTTGATGAGATCAGTGAGATCGCAGGCAAACACACCGTGGTC
>DROB01000204.1 GCA_011321985.1 Gammaproteobacteria bacterium
CCACAGACGAATCATGTTTTTGTCGTTGTATGCAGCTCAACTTGCCGTAGCTTCAGCACTCGTAATACTGACTACCTGTTGTCGGCTGGTCTGGCGTTTATCGATAATGTTCTTGAGAGCGATGAGTAGACCGAGGCCGATAAAAGCGCCTGGTGGTAGTACCGCGAGTAAAAATCCGGGATAGTCTTCGCTAATGGTCAGAGTCATCGATTCACCGATACTGCCGAACATCAGCTGTGCATTGGCAAATAACGTACCCAGACCGATCAGTTCACGCATACCACCGAGTACGACTAATACCAGAGTGAAGCCCAGCCCCATCATGAAACCATCCATGGCTGAATCAAGTAGATTATTTTTAGAGGCGAACGCTTCGGCTCTCGCGATGATGGAACAGTTGGTGACGATCAGTGGGATAAATATACCTAATACCAGATACAGGTCATGAAACCAGGCATTCATTATCAGCTCGATGGTGGTCACTATGGACGCGATAACCAGTACGAATATGGGGATGCGTATCTCTGATTTTAACCAGGGGCGTATCAGCGAAACGATACTGTTGGATAATACCAGAGTCATCATGGTAGCGATGCCTAGTCCTAAGCCATTGATGACGGTGCCGGTAACAGCGAGTAATGGGCATAATCCCAGTAACTGGACCAGAGCGACATTGTTTGTCCACAGGCCATCTTTGCTGATAGCTGCTGTCCGGGTCAAGGGGGTGGTGATGTTGTCTGTCATAACTATTCTGATCTATCTTTTTTTGCGTTATCTGGTGTCTGACTGAATAATACACTTTTATTTTTTTCGAAGTACGCCAAAGCATCGTGTACGGCATTCACCACTGCACGTGGGGTAATCGTGGCACCAGTGAACTGGTCAAAAATACCACCATCTCGTTTAACTTTCCATTTTTTATGGTCTGGATTGTTGAGTGATTTGCCATTAAAACCAAGTATCCAGTCTGAATGTGAGATGCTGACAGCATCACCCAGGCCCGGTGTTTCCCGATGTTTGACGACCCGGACACCTGCCAGCTCGCCATTTTCGTACACGCCGACCAGAAGGTAAATAGAGCCGTTGTATCCACTGGGGGCTACGCTGGAGTAAACCACAGCGATATCTTTACCTTCCTTCCGCGCCCTGTATGCCAGCGTCGCCTCTTTGGTGCCAAGTAATGTGTCGGGTTCGATACTTATGGTATCGAGCAGTAAATCATTATCGTATGCTTCGGCAGGAATGATGTTATTCAATTTTCTGAGTAGTGTGAGTTTTTCGTTGTACTTGATATCATCGACGGTCAGGGTAAAGGTTACACCTACCATGGCTGCGCCTGCAGCAGCAAACAGCATCAATAGCGATGCGGTGATGATGATATGTTTTTTATCTGAAGCTGAATTTTTCATATCGATCTACGGGTTCACCTGTCCAGTCCACCATAAACTTTGGGTTGTGTGTAATAATCGATGAGGGGTGCGGCAATGTTCATCAATATTATTGCGAAGGCGATACCATCCGGATACCCTCCCCAGTTTCTGATGACATAGACCAGTACGCCGATTCCTGCACCGTAGATCCAGCGTCCTCTGGGGGTAGTGCTGGCCGTTACCGGGTCAGTGGCGATGAAGAATGCACATAACATGGTGCCGCCACTGAATAAGTGAAACAGGGGAGAACTGTTTGTCGAATAGTCAGCCACCGCAAAAATATTAGAGATGAAGACCAGGGCGAGGATAAAAGCTGTCGGGATGCGCCAGTCAGCAACTCCTTTTTTAACCAGCCATATGCCGCCCGCCAGGAACAGGATATTGATCCACTGCCAGCCTGTTCCGCTCAGGCCGGAAAACAGAGCACTGTATTCAGTGCTGTGTCGAGTTTCTGTTACGTCGTGCAGTTGATTGAGTTGTGTTTTTATCAGGTCAATCGGTGTTGCCATCGAAATACTATCGATGGTTTCTGCATAAGGCGTTTCACCAAAGAAGACCCAGTTGAAGGTGGTACTGAAATCAGGCCAACCATCGGCTACTCCCATAGGGGTCGTCCAGAGTGTCATCTCGAGAGGAAATGAGATCATTACCACGATGTAACCTACCATGGCAGGATTAAAAGGATTGAAACCCAAACCACCGTATAGTTGTTTGGCGACAGCGATCGCAGATATGGAAGCGATGGTCGTCAACCACCAGGGTGCCAGAGCGGGTAGTGCCAGTGCTAACAGGCAGGCGGTGAGCAGCGCACTACCATCCTGCAAAACGGGGTATATTTCCCGTCGCCGAATTTTTAATATGACGGCTTCGGTTAACAGGCAGACACTGATGGCTATGGTCAGATTAAACAAGACACCCCAGCCAAAAAAGTATACTGAGGATAATGTACCAGGTATCAGGGCGTAGATCACCATGAACATCATGTCGTGGACATTGATCTCCTGTTTTATGTGAGGTGATGGGGAGTGTTTGAATAACATAGTTTTGTTTTTCTTGTTCCTTTTTTCAGTTTGAGCATGTATGAGCTAATGAATGGAGGTGCTTGCCAGTGAGCATATCCATCTAATCTATCTCTTTGCTGCTTTCTTTAAGACGTTCAGTTTTTTTAGCCTGAGCACGTGCTACCGCTTCGGCGATGGCTTCCTGACTGGTGTTTTTATCGTCCCCATTTTTATCTTCTGATTTATTTTTCAGCATCTCACGTTTTTTACGCAGACGTTCTTCACGTTCCCGTTTTTGTTTTTCCAGTCTTTGCTGGTGTGCTTCATGTCGTTGTCGAGCGATGTCTGAGGCTTTTCGCTCCTGCTCCTGTTGTATGAAGGTCGTTTTGGCATATCGGTAATATTGCACTAGTGGTATCTCACTCGGGCAGACATAGGCGCAACAACCACACTCGATGCAATCAAATAAATTATGTTCGATGAGACGGTCTGTATTTTTGCTGCTGGCATACC
>DROB01000205.1 GCA_011321985.1 Gammaproteobacteria bacterium
AAACTGAAAATAATCGTATTATCAAAGCCATTATTAATGGTCTGCCAGTTGACACCACTATCGATGCTTTTCAGAACGCCACCATTGCTACCAGCATAAATCGTATCCGCTGAATCCGGATCAATAGCAATGGCTGATGCCGAAATTGAAGTGCCATTATTTAACAGCGCGTTCCAGCTATTACCGCCATCCGTACTTTTGAACGTACCGCCAGCGATTCCAGCATACAGAATATCGGACGATACCGGATCCATGGCGAGAGAATAAAGGTATAAAGACGTAAAGCCATTGTTAATAGCCGACCAATTGGCGCCACCGTCCGTGCTTTTAAATATACCTCCGCCTGCAGTTCCGGCATAAAGTGTCGTCGGCGTATCGTAATCCACTACAATTGCTACAACTCCCATATTAGTGAGCCCGCTATTGATTGCAGTCCAGATGGAGCCGCTATCGGTAGATTTAAAAATCCCGCCACCCGATGTACCGGCATACAGGGTGGTCGGTGTTAACGGATCAAGCACCAGCGACAAAACACCCTGCGAAGTCAGGCCAGTATTAATCGCATTCCAGCTAACACCATTATCGCTACTGCGGTAGATACCACCAAAACTTGACGCAGCGTAGAGAATACCTGGTGTCTGAGGATCAGCTACCAGTTCATTGATATAAGTAGGGCTATGACTCACAACTGCCCAGTTATCACCACTATCCGTACTTTTATAAAGCCCGGTAGAAGTTCCCGCGAACACGCTACCGGAAACAAATGGATCCACAGCAAAGGCCTTCACATCCAGGCTTGTTATACCCTTATTGGTCGCACTCCAGCTTGAACCGTAATTTACCGATTTGAACACCCCGGTATTAGCTGTGCCGATATACAGCACAGAAGGTACGGCAGGATTGATTGCCAATGAATAAACAAACGGTATTGAAGCCGTTAATCCGGCATTAACGGCAACCCAGCTGGCACCGCTATCACTACTTATAAATACGCCGCCGAAAGTTGCGGCATAAATCATGCTGGAATCATTCGGATTCAGTGCCAGCTCTAGAACAGTATTGGTATAAAGGCCATTATTGATCACAGTCCAATTCGCACCGGCATCCGTACTTTTAAAAATCCCACCGGTATAAGTCCCGGCATAAAGTGTTGCTGGCGTGTCAGGATCTACCACCAGAGTCTGAACCGAGGTGCTGGTCATACCTGTGTTGATAGCAGTCCAGTTAGCACCAGCATCCATACTCACGAATACACCGTCCTCAGTACCGGCATAAAGCATGCCCGCTGTTTCCGGATCCATTACCAGCGTGTGAACCGATAGATTTTCAAGACCGTTATTGATCGCGTCCCAGCTTTTCCCGGCATCGGTACTCTTAAATATGCCGTCACCATTGCTGCCAGCATAAAGGACATCGACTGTATTCGGATCAATCGCAATGGTTTCCACAATTGACATAATGCCCCACCAAACACCATTCCAGTTATCACCAGCATCGGTGGTTTTAGTAATACCACCAAGCGTCCCGGCATAGACTTTGGCCGGGTTTAACGGATCAATCGCTAATGTATACACTGCCGGGTTTGCCAGTACCGGTGTTACCGAATTCCAGTTCTGCCCCCCATCCGTGGTTTTAAAAACACCACCATTCATAGTGCCTGCATACAAGGTATCTGGCATAACGGGGTGAACTGCAAGAGCAAAAATATCACCACCATCCGGCCCGTTTGTCTGCGCCCACTGGCTGGAAGCAATAATGGGCGAACTACTTAAAAATAAAACCATACCCAGCCGCAGAATGTTAACAATCGTCACAAGTGAAGAGCGATTCCCAAAACTATTATCACACACCATATCTGCAATCCTCCTTTGACAAATCCCATTATCAGATTTTCCCTTGCTAACATTTATAACAGATGGTTTCTATTGGCCTTGATCAACTACGCAGCTTTATTCACAACGTGTTTCATACATATCTATCGATCTATAACATATGAGGTACTGTTGCTATTCATCAAATGGTAGATCCACCAGGTATAAATGAGAAACATTTTATTTTTTTCATTAGCCTATTTTCCTTAACACCCTTCAAACGACACTAACTCAACCCGTTATTATCAATTATACGGTCTGATCCATATATCAAAATTACCAGAGCGGGTAGATTGATACACGATTTGTGTACCATCCGGATTAAAGTCACCTCGGCCGTCGCTACCTGAAAATGTCGTGACCTGCGTTTGATTCGTCCCGTCACGATTCATTACCCATAGGTTGCTGTCGCCACCCGCACCACTCCATGACTCGTAGACAAGTTTCGTACCATCCTGGCTAAAATGGGCCTGTTGGTCCGTTGCTCCGCTTGTTGTCAATTGGACTGGATTACTACCATCGACATTCATCATCCAGATATCGTAGTTGCCAGTTCGATTGCTACTAAATACGATCTGTGTGCCATCTGGGCTGAATTGGGGTGAGCCATCGTTTACTGTATTGCTTGTTAACTGTGTCAAGTTTGTGCCGTCCGGATCCATCATCCAGATATCATTATTACCTGATTGATTGGAGCGGCGGAAGACAATTTTAGTACCATCCGGACTCCAGGCAGCACCACCATTGTTGCGCTTGTCATTGGTAATTTGCGACTGACCAGAACCATCACTGTTCATTTTCCAGATCTCTCTGAATCCACTTCTTTCGGACCAAAAAACGATTTGCGTACCATCTGGACTAAAATGAGGATGCCCTTCGTTTTCAGCAGTGTTGGTAAGCTGAGTTTGACTGCTTCCATCGGCATTCATGATCCAGATCTCTTTGTTACCTGTGCGATTAGAGTTGAATACGATCTTTGTACCATCAGCGCTCCAGTCCGGAGCGCTATCGCTGCCGGCATTAGTAGTAATTTGTACCAGGCTGCCACTGCCTTGAGGAGGACTAGAACAACCACTTCCCGTTAGACGGGTTGCCGTAAATTGCGATGTCCCTGAACATGAAAACGTTCCATCTGACCAGGACCATGAATCATTACCGGTAAATTGATTACAATCTGATGTTATGGTCGATGTTGACGTGCTTATAGTAGTAGTTCCCCCATCCTCCGGATAACTGCCAGCCCAGGTCATTTGATCGCCAGAAATACTCCCGTTGAGAGAGTTGCTACCCAAACCTGTAAGCATCAGATCATTACCCGACTGTACAATGGTTGCCGTAAGAACAACAGAAACACCATCACAAGCTGGCGTCGAGGAAGAATCTGAACTGCTTATCTGCCAGCTTCCAGACATATCGCCAATCGGTGGTATAGTTCCAGCACTTCCAGCATCACCCTCTCCCCCACAGGCAGTCAATACAATCAGAGCCAAAAGAAAAACAAACAAATTTAGGAATTTACTCATAACGCCCCCAATATGAAATAAGTTTTGACAAAGTCAAAGACATACAAGCCCACGCCTTATAATAAAATATTCACAATACAAAACTGCGTGGCATTACATGCTGATTATCTGCAAATACACATACCCTCGAAGAACCCTCGGTAGTTTTTACTAACAGGAAACTCAAACTGAAAACTGTGCGGCTATATATTGCGTCTGTCTCAACTTCAACCTGGCTAACGATTTCTGTTTTCGTCTTTCAGGTTTTGTCTGATCAAGCACAAGCTTAAGCACGTTTGACTTCCTTGCTGGCCAGTGGAATGTCATTAATTCAGGTGGCTAAGCAAAGCCACATCACTCAAAACACCGCGAAAGTACAACTCAAGTCGATATTCTCAAAAATCGGAGGCAATAAGACTGTCCCTGATACGCTTTTGAGTCACGTTTTAAAACGACCTCAAAACTTGAGCACAGAGACATCATCGATATACCAACCTGTACTTTCATCAGCAACATAACTCAGTGCCCTGTTAGCCACATGGTAAAAGGCAATCCTGATGGTCTGTCCGGCATAAAATGTAAGATCAACATCCTTTAATGACCAGGCTGATGTGTTGGTCACCGCTACCCCTTCATTGACCCAGG
>DROB01000206.1 GCA_011321985.1 Gammaproteobacteria bacterium
CCCTGGTATGGGTCGCTGATATCGGTGCTTATTTCGCAGGTAAAAAATTTGGTAAAACAAAACTTGCTCCGCATATTAGCCCTGGAAAAACAAAAGAAGGTCTGTTTGGTGGTGTAGTCGCGACTTCGGTTTATACGCTGATAGCGAGTTATTATTTTGAACTGGGTACCGATAGAGCGATCCTGCTGGTCCTGTTGTCAGTCATCGTTAATTTTATCTCCGTCAGTGGCGACCTGTATCTGAGCTTTCTAAAGCGTGAAGCAGGTTTAAAAGATAGTGGTAATATCTTGCCGGGTCATGGGGGTATCCTTGATCGTATCGATAGTGTACTGGCAGCGATGCCTGTGTTTCTGCTAGGGTTTAACTGGTGGATCTACTCGGATATAGTATGACTCAGTGCTCATGACGCAGGCGATAACACAGATAACGATACTGGGAGCCAGTGGTAGTATCGGCCGGAGCACGCTGGATGTTATATCGAGGCATACAGACCGTTATAAGGTGTATGCATTAACAGCGAATACCAATGTTGATGCACTAGAACAGCTGTGCCATCGGTGGAACCCCTGTTTCGCCGTGATGAGTGACGATGCTTCGGCAGTAGAACTCAGTGCCAGACTGCGAGATAAAAATCTTGCGACGAGGGTGTTGAGTGGTGATTCCGGATTATTGCAGGTGGTCGAGGATGAGTCTGTCGATTGTGTAGTGGCAGCGATTGTCGGTGCTGCCGGTCTGATCCCTTCACTGGCGGCTGCGGCGGCGGGTAAGCGTGTCCTGCTGGCGAATAAGGAGGCATTGGTGATGTCAGGCAAGCTGTTCATGGATACAGCCAGAGAAAATGATGCGGTATTATTGCCGGTGGACAGTGAACACAATGCGATTTTCCAAAGTTTGCCAGATTGTCTCACAAAGCATCATTCATCGGTTAAAATAACCAACCGGCAGGCAAAAACCGGCATCGAGCGCGTCTGGCTTACGGCCAGTGGTGGCCCGTTCAGAACGTTCGATGCAGCACGGCTGCACGATGTTACGCCAGAGCAGGCGGTGAACCATCCGAACTGGGATATGGGTAAAAAGATCTCGGTCGATTCGGCCACCTTGATGAACAAGGGTCTGGAGTTGATCGAAGCGTATTGGCTGTTCGATCTGGATATCGAGAATATCGATGTCGTGATCCATCCGCAAAGTGTCATTCACTCCATGGTGACTTATAATGATGGCTCGGTGCTGGCGCAGCTGGGTAATCCGGATATGCGAACTCCCATCGCCCATGCACTGGCCTGGCCGGAGAGAATTGAGTCTGGCGTGGAACCACTGAATATTTATGAGGTCGCAAAGCTAGATTTTGAGCAACCGGACATGGAACGGTTTCCCTGTTTACGGTTATGTTACGAAGCGATAAAGAGGGGAGGCTCAGCAACGATCGTATTGAATGCTGCGAATGAAGTTGCTGTCGCAGCTTTCCTGGATGGGGAGATAGGCTTTACGGATATTGCATATTTAATCGAGAGAACATTAAAACAGGCAGATATTGTTGAAGATGTAAGCTCACTTGAAGGTATACTGGAAGCCGATGCAATGGCTAGAATAATAACAAGAGACGGTATATCGAAGATACCATCACAACGAGCAAGGCATGAGCATAATACATAACCTATTTTTCTTTATCGTCGCCATCGGAGTATTGGTTACTTTTCACGAGTTTGGGCACTACTGGGTGGCGCGCAAAGCAGGGGTGAGAGTATTACGTTTCTCGATCGGTTTCGGTAAGCCACTATTTAGCTGGCGCAGGACGACGGCAGAAGGTGATGATATCGAATATGTCATCGCAGCGATCCCGCTGGGTGGTTACGTCAAAATGCTCGACGAACGTGAAGGGAAGGTAGCTGAAGCAGATAAAAAACGGGCCTTTAATAATGCGAGTATCGGTAGACGTATCGCTATAGTCATTGCCGGTCCGGCATTTAATTTCATACTGGCTATCTTTCTGTACTGGGTTGTCTTCATGTTGGGCACGACGGTTGATCGTCCTTATGTCGGTGAAACAGTAAAAGACAGTATCGCGGAGAAGGCCGGGTTTGAAAACCGGGATGAAGTACTGGCCGTCGGTGATACATCAGTTCGTTCATGGAATGGATTCAGACTGGCGATACTCGATCAGGGGCTTGATGGCGGAGATCTGCAGATACTCGTGTTAGCAGACGATGGTACAGAACACGTTCGCCAGTTATCGCTGGGAGATATGCACTTACTCGAAAATGAAGGTGATGTCTTTAAATATATTGGCTTCACCCAGTGGTGGCCACAGTTAAAAGCTGAGATCGGTGGTGTCGTGGACAAGGGCGCGGCGAGTAACGCGGGCCTGCAGAAAGGCGATATCGTACTGTCGGTAGATGGTGTCGTTATCGATAAATGGTTATCGCTGGTCGAGGCGATCCGTGCGAGACCGAATAAAGCCATGGATCTTATGGTACTGCGTGATGGTACCGAAGTTCCACTGACTGTCATCCCGGAGAGCCGGAAAGCCGGAGAAGATGAACAGGGATATATCGGTGCTTATCAGCACATCCCTGATGAGGTCAGGCAGGAGATGGTGACCCGTATCGAGTATTCGAGCTTTGAATCGTTGACGAAAGCGGTAGCTAAAACCTGGGACATGTCGACATTGACGCTACGCGTTTTATGGAAGATGATATCCGGGGAAGCATCGCTATCTAACATCTCGGGACCGATAACCATCGCTACCTATGCAGGGGTAACGGCAAGTATCGGGCTGGTCTCATTCATTTCTTTCCTTGCGGTTATCTCAGTCAGCCTGGGTGTGTTAAATCTACTCCCCGTGCCGATGCTCGACGGTGGGCATCTGCTCTATTATCTGATCGAAATTATCAAAGGTTCACCTGTTTCTGAGGCATTTGAACTCAGAGGACAGCAGGTCGGTATTGCTATTCTTGCGTTATTGATGAGCGTCGCCATTTTTAATGATATACAACGTTTAGTTCAGTAGTAAGGTTTATGGGTTCATAGTTGTATGTCATCTATTCGTATATTATTTGTTTTTATTCTGTTTAACAGCGTGTGTGCCCTTCCGGTGCATGCCGATACTTTCACCGTCGAAGATATAAAGATCGAAGGTCTGCAAAGGCTACCTGATGGTACATTATTAAACTATCTGCCTATCGTCGCAGGTGATCCTATCG
>DROB01000207.1 GCA_011321985.1 Gammaproteobacteria bacterium
ATCTGCTCCTGCTCACGGATCGCGTTGGCGATCGCCTGCTGGATCCGGTCATAGGCCAGCGTCCGGTTAGGCAGGTCTGTTAGCTTGTCGTAACTCGCCTGGTATAACAGGCGTTCTTCGTAGTCTTTCCGCTGTGAGATATCTTCCTTAATCGCCAGGTAATGTGTGCTTTTATTTTCATTATTCTTGATCGATGAGATGGTGACATTTTCCCAGAACAGGTCACCATTTTTCTTTTTATTATAGAGTTCACCGGTCCATGATTGCCCCGATGAAATGGTATTCCACATGTTTTTAAACTGCAGCTCCGGTGTATGGCCCGATTTCAGAATACGCGGATTCTCCCCCACCAGTTCTTCTTCTTTATAACCGGTGATCTTGCACAGCTGGGGGTTAACATATTCGATGGTTCCATCGAGCGCAGTGATCATCACCGAGACCGGGCTCTGCTCGATGGCCTGTGACAGCTTGTTCAGGTTTTCTGCTGTCAGCTTATGGTTACCAACCTCTGATTCCAGGTCATCGATCAGATCACTGATGCTCAGGGTCATCTCATTAAATGCACTCGCCAGACCACCGATCTCATCATCGGCTTCGATACTGGCTTTTACATCGAAATCCCCTTTTCCGATGGTTTCGACCACAGAGGTTAAGCGTTTGACCGGCCCCAGTAATAATTGTGTCGCTGCCATCACGATCAGGACCACGACGACCACGATGACGACAACCAGCAATAACGCACTTTCTGTCTGCGCGACCACGGGCTCCAGAAAGACATCCTGAGGCAAAGACACGATCAACGTCCACGGAGCCGTATCCAGCTTGAATACGGCGGAAGAAAATACCACCGTACCCAGGCCGTAAAATTCGGTCTCTATTATCGGGTTGCTGACACTGGCTGACCTGACTTTATCTGTCCATGTCGGAGGCTCGACGAAAGCACCTGTCGATGTACCGGGTATCCGCTTTTCTCGAACCAGTTTTTTCAGTTTCGATATGTCAATTCTGCTCGCCAGGGTATATTTAAGGTCGCCACGACGACCATGTACCAGTCGTAGATCATTCTCATCCAGCAGCACGGCAAACGAACCGCGTCCGACCATACCTTTGGTACGATCAAATAATGCAGTAAGGATGGAGGCATCATATTTCGCCCTCAGTACACCGAGAAATTTTCCAGACAGATCATTGATGACACTACTGAATATGATGACAGAATTATTTTTTTCGAAGAGGATCGGCGAACGATAACTGGCACGCATGATCCCCGACGACTTACCCCCTTTGTTCTGAGTATCGCTGAAGATACGAAAATAGTCCTGCCTGCTTTCATCATCACCCATATTCGCCGACTCGGTATCCAGTATATTGATCCCTTCGTTATTCAATATCGCATAGGAATAGATGACATCATCCTGTCGAGACTTCAGTGCTTTCAATATTTCCAGGATCGTCTGCCGATTAAATGGCGGCTCGGCTTTCAGTGAGATAAATTTATTGATGGCGGGCAGGTTTGCTTCTGTTTCCAGAAAGGCCGCATTCTGTCGGTTGAACTGATCCAGCCTGTCCGCATAATTTCGCGCTGCAGAACTCAGCGCTTTGTTCGCGCCCTCGGTCAGGTTCTCTTTCATGATATAACTATCGAGCAGAGCCAGAACGGTTAATGAGATCAATACGATGACCATGAAAGCCGTAATGAGCTTGGCTCGCAAGGTATATCGCCGTGCGATAAAGATCCCGATGACCAGTAGCAGAATACCGCTAAAAACCAGTAAACCTGCAATTTCTAATAACACGTCCTTACACCTTATTAATTAATTTTTACAGAAGCACCTTATCTTTTATAGAATAGTCGCCTATACCCCTAAATTCTACAGTTACCCTTCAATTAACCGGATACTTCTGACTATTTCATGAAACCCGTCACATCTTATGGCAACTGGTCATCAGCCATCTCTTCAGACCTTATCGTCAGCGACAGCATCACACTGGATGAGCCCAGGCAGACCAGAACCGGTACTTACTATATCGAGCGTCGACCTCAGGAAAATGGTCGCTGTGTCATCGTCGCCACGGTGGACGATATCTCAGGTGATATTTTACCCTCACCCTACAGTGCCCGGTCACGTGTACACGAATACGGTGGCGGCAGTTACTGTATTCACGAGGACACTGTCTTTTTTGTCAATGACAGTGATCAGGATATTTATCGTGTCGACAACCTGCAGGTAAGCCGCATCACTCATCTGGACAACACACGTTTTGCAGATTTAATCTATGACAAAAAACATCACCGACTTATCGCAATAGCTGAAACACACAGCGACAGCAAAGTCACAAATTCGATCGTCGCTATCGATATAAAAAAGGGGGTTCTGACAACACTCGAACAAGGCTGTAACTTTTATGCCAGCCCACGGTTAAATCCAGATGCAGACCGATTATGCTGGCAGAGCTGGAACCATCCTGATATGCCCTGGGATGGTAATGAATTATGGCTTGCGATTATAGATACTACCGGGCAAACAAACAATAAAAAACACATAGCTGGCAGTGATAACATTTCGGTCTTTCAACCACAATGGTCCCCCGGTGGTATATTGCATTTTATTTCCGATGATGATGGCTGGTGGCACCTGTATCGTTACTCCGATACTGGAGAGATTTCACCATTAACCCATGGTGAAAAAGAATTTGGTCTGCCCCAATGGGTATTCGCACAATCGACATATGCCTTTATCGATGATGCTAACATTGTCTGTTATTATCAAACGAAGGGGCAAGCCAAACTCTCTCTACTGAGTTCAGGCAACCTTACGGAAATAAGTACTCCCTGGCAGAACTTTGATTCGATCACCGCCTGCAACGATACTGTATGTTTCATCGCCGCTTCCAGCTCATGTTTCCCACAGCTGGTATCAACCACATTGCCTGACCTGCTGAAAACATATCTGAACTACAACGTCATCAAAGACTCCAGTCAGTTACCCGTTGCGGAGGGGTACTATTCAAAAACACAAAACCTGTCCTTTTTTAATCGCCACAGGCAAAAGGTATTCGCAAACTATTGCCCGCCGACAAACCCGGACTATACCCATGGTAAAGATACGATAGAAAATGAAAGTGCCCCACCTCTGATCGTCATCTGCCATGGCGGCCCTACCGGTCAATCCAGTGTTGCACTCGATGCTAAAAAACAATTCTGGACATCCCGTGGTTTTGCACTACTGGATGTCAACTACAGCGGGAGCACCGGGTTTGGTAGAAAGTACCGACAACGATTGAACGGCAAGTGGGGTGTACTGGATGTTGAAGACTGTTGCGATGCAGCACTGCATGCTGTTTCACTCGGTCTGGCAGACAAGGATCAACTCATCATCCGGGGCAGCAGCGCAGGAGGATATACCGTATTAGCCGCTCTTACTTTTGAAAATATTTTCTCAGCCGGCGCGAGCTATTACGGTATTTCTGAATTGACCAGCCTGGCGAGTGACACCCATAAATTTGAGTCACGCTATCTCGACCGGCTCATCGGTGCCTTCCCCGAAAAAAAATCTTTGTATGAAAAACGCTCGCCCATCAATAGCACTGATCAACTCGGTTGCCCTGTCATCTTTTTTCAGGGGATCGAAGACCGGGTGGTACCCAAAGAACAGGCTGAAACAATGTTTGCGGCACTGGAAAAAAAAGGCCTGCCCGTCGCTGCGCAATATTATGAGGGCGAACAACACGGTTTCAGAAAAGCCGAAACAATTATTCAGTCACTCGAAAATGAATTGAGTTTTTATCAGTTGATATTCAATCTGAAAGAAAGAGACAGTATAACCTTCAGAGGCGACCTTCAAATAAAAAACATATCTGATGGTACAGATACTACCAGTACCACCCAAAAGTAATCTCAACAAAAAGTCTGCTACCGGCCATTAGCGGACATACGGAAAAATATTTTTTTGCCGCGAAGGACGTGCCCGAGCGAAGCGACAAATACCCCTGGGGTGCGAAAAGCGCGAAGAAAAGCTTAAAAGTAAAATCACTGCTGTCCCGTTAACTTTCTCTTTTGCCACCAGGAAGGGCGATAGCGTCGGTTCATATGATATGGCTATATAACCCGAGACACGAAATCCAGCAAATGACTGAGACACGCTGTAAACACATCCATGTGCGCTCGGATGCCGCGTCCGTGCGGCATACGGTCTCAGTCATTTGCTGGATTTCATTCCTTCAATAGTTA
>DROB01000208.1 GCA_011321985.1 Gammaproteobacteria bacterium
GGAATGGCTTTTAAACGCAGGAGATATGTTATATCTACCACCCAATGTAGCACACCACGGTATCGCGCAAGACCACAAAAATAAAGAAGGTGAAGAAGAGCACTGTTTGACAGCATCGGTTGGCTTCAGAGCACCATCAGTCAAAACTATGGTGAATGATTACATCCACTTTATCACTGAGAGCAAACAGAACGAGGTACGTTACCGGGATAATGCACCGACCAGGCCTGAGCACCACGCAGAGATTTCAGAAGAGACCGTATCGCAGTTCATCGACTATCTCGAACAGGGTATCTCTATAAAGCGCGAACAGGTAAAACAATGGCTGGGACAATACTGCAGCGACAATAAGGCTTTCGAAGGTAGCTGCCTCGACGACCAGCATGTTCATTATGATGAACTCCCTGATTCGTCACCCCATAGTCGACTCATCCAGTCCCCCTATTCCCATTTCCTGTTCAGCCACTCTGGACAGACCAGCCTTTTATTTGTCGATGGAATAAGCTACCCGGTAAGCAAAATGTTTGCCGAGATGATCTGTGAAGATGATCAGATCGATTATCAACAGCTCGATAATCATGCCACAGATGGTGACAGGACTGTCCTGCTCACTTTATTTAACACTGGCTCGCTTATCCTGTCAGGTGACAGTTAAACCACATGTCTACCGATAATCTGCAGATCCGGGTCACCGATTGGGAAACTGACAATAAACAGATATCAGTGATCAGGCGACAGGTTTTTATCGACGAACAGAATGTTCCTGAAGAGATGGAATGGGATGAATACGATAGTTCGTCTACCCACTTTATTGCCACCATCGATGACAGAGCCATTGCCACCTCAAGATTAAAACCTGATGGTCAGATCGGCCGCATGGCAGTACTTGCCGGATATCGCAATCAGGGCATCGGCGGTAAATTGCTGCAATTTGTCCTGCTGTGTGCTACAGAAAAAAATATGGGAAAACTCTATCTGCATGCTCAGGTAAGTGCCATCGCTTTTTATGAAAAACACGGATTTTCCACCCGTGGTGAAGTTTTTTATGAAGCAAATATCCCACACCGTGAAATGTTGAAAATTATCTGCCAGGGCACTATGCCTAATGAAAACAAGTATGAATCATGTTGAACATAGCCTCTCAGCCTGTGGCTGAAAAATGACCTGTGTTTTATAAACTGGGCGAGACAAAAGCCGAGATACAGGTCGAGACTTCTGAAGAGAATAAAAATGTCGCACTATCCCTGGTCAAACAGGCGCATAATAATATCGATATTTTTACACAGGATCTCGATGCGGAAATATATAACAACGAAGAATTCGAACGCTCGATCTTTAACCTGGCCAGAAAACATCCCGATACACGCATCCGTATACTGGTACAGGATTCAAGAAAAGCAGCACAGGACGGCCATTGCCTGATAAGACTGGCACAGAACCTGACCAGCTCAGTCTTTATACACAAGCCTTCACCTGAATATAAGGACGAGCAATGCTCATTTATGGTCGTTGACAAACTTGGCCTGATGTATCGTGTCACCACTAACAATAGAAATTATAGAACCAGCATCAATTTCATGTCTCCTCAACGTGCAGGAAAACTTGTCGATTTCTTTAATGAAGTATGGGCCGGCAGCACACCAGACGTGCAGACACGACGTATCTATATGTGATTTAAAACATTTTTTTGCCACGAAGGACGTGCCCGAGCGAAGCGGCAAATACCCTTGGGGTGCGAAAAGCGCGAAGAAAAGCTTAAAAGGTAAAATCACTGCTGTCCCGTTAACTTTCTCTTTTGCCACCAGAAAGGGCGATAGCGTCGGTTCATATGATATGGTTATATAACCCGAGACACGAAATCCAGCAAATGACTGAGACACGCTGTAAAC
>DROB01000209.1 GCA_011321985.1 Gammaproteobacteria bacterium
CTATTTAAGTTAACCCTGGATTCGACACCACCAGTTATAAGTCTTAACCCATTCTCAGGAGGTTTAGAGTGTGGTTTAGAGCTTTGGACTGAACCGGGGGCTACTGCTTTTGATGCAGTGGATGGCTTCGTTGATGTCTCGATAAATGGTGATACAGTTAATCCAGCGGTACCCGGTGTATACAGTATTACCTATACAGCCACTGACGATGCTGGTAATTCTGCACATGAAATTCGAACCATACAGGTTAGGGATACTAAAGCACCAATTGTGTCCACAAGGTTTGACTTGATTGATAGCGATGATATCAAAGAGAAGGATAAAGAAAAGGATAAAGAAAAGGATAAAGAAAAGGATAAAGAAAAGGATAAAGAAAAGGATAAAGATGATCTGCTGGTTATAGTAAATTACGATGCTGTTGATGCTTGTGATAACGACATAGAAACTCAGGCTGATTTAATGCCTGTGGGTTGTGACAATATCAATATATCTCCAGGACAAATTATTAAATATGAATATGATGCGGAGCATTGTGAGGTTGAAAAAAGCAGTCATGGATACCTTAAAATACAGACTCAAGGTTTAAGTTTGAAGGTAACTGCGACGGATTCATACGGAAACACAGGAATAAAGGTGTTACTCATTAAGCATTAATATGCCATATGCATGGTTTTAGTGATATGCGATGTTCTCCTGGTGTTACCGTGTTGGTTGTCAGGGTTAGTTTGTAATCTGGGGGGAATTGCTTGTTATTCCTTCACCACTAGCTCTTTTTATAGCGCTCCCGCGTACATATCAACCGTAGGAGCGGATTGCAATCCGCGAAACCACGTCCTGTGGTTAACCCGGATGCTTAATATTGGCTGAGCGTCGCCTTATTCTTTTACACCAAGCAACTCAAGTTCAAAGATTAATGTCGAGTTGGCCTGTATCAACTCACTGCGTTTGGTCGCGCCATATGCCAGATCAGAAGGGATAAACAGTTGCCATTTATCGCCGACGTGCATCAGCTGTAATGCTTCGGTCCAGCCCTTGATCACGCCTTTGACCGGGAAGGATGCAGGTACGTTGCGTTTGTAGGAGCTGTCAAATTCACGACCGTCAATTAATGTGCCCTTGTAGTGGGTGGTCACGGTATCTGTTGCTTTAGGTTGTTTGCCATCACCGGTAGCCAGAATCTTGTACTGCAGGCCGCTCTCAGTGGTAATGACACCGGGTTTTTTGCCGTTTTCTTCGAGGAATGCCTTGCCAGCTGCCAGGTTGGCTTCTGCTTCTTGGGCCTGCTTTTTAACCAGTGAGTCCCGAAGTTCGGCCTGAAACTGGGTTTTGGCCTGGAGGCGATCATCATCACTTAGTGCCAGTTTGGCAGAATTATAGGCATCAGCGATGCCACGATTAAGTGCATTTACATCCAGCTCGATGCCCTGTTGCTTCAGGCGGGTGGCGACATCGACACCGTAGCTATAGCTGGCTTTTTGTTGTAATGTTTCCAGTGGTTTATTTTTGTTACCGCCATTATCGCAAGCGTAAAGACCTGCTGCGATGATGATGACACTACTGATACGGATGCTGTTTCTCATAGTATTTCCTGACGTTTGTAGATAAGAAGTGGATGGAATGTAGCAGTTCAGCCTGAGAACTTCAAGTAATCCAGCGAGTAGCGTAAAGACTGCTATATTAGACAGGAACTATATAAATCACTGAGTGTCTATGGTGACACGTTTCAAAGTATCTGGAGTAAATATGACTTTTTTTCGCCCCTTTTCAATCAAAGTAATCTTGTTATCTGCCGTGTTCATCTCAGTGATGTCTTCGGCCGCTATGGCAGCAATCCCGGCCAGTGTCGATGGTCAGCCGATGCCGAGTCTGGCTCCGATGATAGAAAAAACGCGGCCCGCAGTGGTAAACATTGCGACACGTGGTTCTGTCAATGTGCAGAACCACCCACTGATGAATGATCCTCTCTTCCGTCGATTTTTTAAGGGATTTGAAAATCTGCCGCAACGTAAAGAGGTGAAAAGTCTGGGTTCAGGGGTCATCATCGATGCGGATGCGGGTCA